>NZ_JABWRA010000100.1:0-8997 GCF_014268705.1 Pseudomonas sp. SWRI179
TGGTGCTGGCCCGTGAAGATGTACCGGGGGAAAAACGCCTGGTCGCCTATTTCACCCATCATGCGCCAGAAGCTTTCGCCGACATCGAAGTCTTGCGGGCTCATCTACTGGAGCAACTGCCGGAATACATGGTGCCAACCGCCTACATCCGGCTCGACGCACTGCCGCTGACCCCCAACGGTAAACTCGACCGCAAGGCGCTGCTGGCACCGGACCTGGACGCGGTGATTACCCGCGATTACGCCGCACCCCAGGGGACCGTCGAAACGACCCTGGCGCAATTGTGGGCCGAGTTGCTCCAGATTGAGCGGGTGGGGCGTCACGACCACTTCTTCGAACTGGGCGGCCACTCGCTGCTGGCGGTCACGCTGATCGAACGCATGCGCCAAGTGGGCCTGAGCGCCGATGTACGCGTGCTGTTTGGCCAGCCGACGCTGGCGGCATTGGCGGCGGCCGTCGGTGGCGCGACGGAGGTCGTGGTGCCGGTCAACGGTATTAGCCCCGGTTGCACACGCATCACACCGAACATGCTGCCGCTGGCCGATCTGACCCAGGAGGAGATCGAGCAGATTGTCGCGACGGTGCCGGGCGGTGTGAGCAATGTCCAGGACATCTATGCCCTGGCGCCGTTGCAGGAAGGAATCCTCTATCACCACCTGGCTTCGCAGCAGGGTGATCTCTACGTGCAGCAGGCCAGCTTCAACTTCAAGGATCGCGCCCGGCTGGATGCCTTTGTCGACGCGTTGCAAGGCGTCATCGACCGACACGATATCTTGCGCACCGCCGTGCTCTGGGAAGGCTTGCGCGAGCCGGTGCAGGTGGTCGTTCGCCAGGCGCAATTGATTCTGGACGAGTGCGTTTTCGAGCCGAGCCACGACGTCGCCACGCAACTGCTCGAACGCTTCGACCGGCGGCACCTGCGCCTCGATGTACGCCAGGCTCCGTTGATGCGCCTGGTGTTCAGCCATGACGCCGCCAACCAGCGGTGGATCGCCATGCTGTTGTTCCACCACATGGCCCTTGACCACACGGCGCTGGAAGTGGTGCAACACGAGATGCAAGCGCACCTGCTAGGCCATGCTGGCCAATTGGGCGCAGCGGTGCCGTTCCGCAACTACGTGGCCCAGGCCCGCTTGGGCGTGAGCCGTGAGGAACATGAAGGGTTCTTCCGCGACATGCTCGGCGACATCGAGGAACCCACGTTGCCGTTCGGCTTGCTGGATGTCCGTGGCGACGGCAGCGATATCGAAGCGGCCGGACTCAACCTCGCCGCCGACCTCAGCCGGCGCCTGCGGGCCCAGGCCCGTCAGTTGGGGGTGAGCGCCGCGAGCCTGCATCACTTGGCGTGGGCGCAAGTCCTGAGCAAAGTGTCCGGAAGACAGGATGTGGTCTTTGGCACGGTGTTGATGGGCCGGATGCAGGGCGGCGAGGGCGCCGACCGGGCACTGGGCATGTTCATCAACACCCTGCCATTGCGGGTGGATGTCGATACCCGAGGCGTGCGTGACGGGGTGAAAGCCACCCACGGGCGTTTGACCGGTCTGCTGGGGCACGAGCACGCCTCGCTGTCCCTGGCCCAGCGTTGCAGCGGTGTCGCCGCGCCGCTGCCGTTGTTCAGCGCCTTGCTCAATTACCGGCACAGCGCAATGGGCACGGCGTCGAGCGAAGCGTTTGCCGCCTGGGAGGGCATCGAGGCCCTGGGCAGTGAAGAGCGCACCAACTACCCGCTGACCTTGTCGGTGGATGACCTGGGCGAAGGTTTTTATGTGTCGGCACTGGCGGTGCCTCGGATCGGTGCGCAACGGATGTGTGTCTACATGAACATCGCCTTGGAGCATCTGGTCGAGGCGCTGGAACAGATGCCGCAGACACCGTTGAACCGCGTGTTGATCCTGCCGTCGGCCGAGCGTCGCCACTTACTGGTGGATTTCAACGCCACCACTCGCCGCTATCCCCAGGACAGGACCGTCCATGGCCTGTTCGAGGCGCAGGCCAAGGAGCGTCCGCAAGCCATTGCGGTCGTGCATGACGCCCACAGCCTGAGCTACGCCGAGTTGAACCACCGGGCCAATGGCCTGGCCCGTCACCTGGTCGGCCTGGGTGTGCAACCGGGCGATCGGGTGGCGATTGCCCTGGAGCGTTCCATTGAGCTGCTGGTCAGCCAACTGGCGATTCTCAAGTGTGCCGGCGCGTATGTACCGCTGGATGTCAGCGCGCCGTTGGAGCGTCAGCAATTCATGGTGCAGGACAGCGGGGCGCAAGTCGTGCTGACGTCGAGCACCGTGCTAGCGCCTGAAGCCTCGCTACGGGTGGATCTGGATACGCTGGTCTTCGACGAGGCCGCTGATAACCTCGACCTGGTGCAAAGCAGCGAATCGGTGGCCTACATCATGTACACCTCCGGTTCCACTGGCACACCGAAAGGCGTGCTGGTGCCACATCGGGCGATCAGCCGACTGGTGATCAATAACGGTTACGCCGATTTCAACGCCGAGGATCGGGTCGCTTTCGCCTCAAACCCGGCCTTCGACGCCAGTACTCTCGACGTCTGGGCGCCATTGCTCAATGGCGGTTGCGTGGTGGTGGTTGACCGGGACGTGCTGTTGTCCCAGGCGGATTTCCAAGCGTTGTTGCTTGAGCAATCGGTGAGCGTGCTGTGGATGACCGCCGGTCTGTTCCATCAATACGCCGCCGGGCTGACGACGGCGTTCGCCCAGTTGCGCTACCTGATTGTCGGTGGCGATGTACTCGACCCGACAGTGATCGGCCGCGTCCTGAAAGAAGGTGCGCCGCTGCACCTGCTCAACGGCTACGGCCCGACCGAAGCCACCACCTTCACCACCACCTACGAAATCAAACAGGTGGGCGAGGGCGGTATTCCGATTGGCCGTCCGATTGGTAACACCCGCGTCTATGTGCTGGACGTTAATCGTCAGCCAGTGCCCATCGGCGTGACCGGCGAGTTGTACATTGGCGGTGACGGCGTGGCGAAAGGGTATCTGAATCGCCCTGAGCTGACCGCCGAGAAGTTCGTCACCGATCCGTTCAGTGCCGATCCGGATGCGTTGTTGTACCGCACCGGCGACCTGGCCCGCTGGCGCGCGGACGGCACGGTGGATTACCTCGGTCGTAACGACGACCAAGTGAAGATCCGTGGTTTCCGTATCGAACTGGGCGAGATCGAAGCCCGGTTGGCCCAGCATGACGCGGTCAAGGACGCCGTGGTGCTGGTGCGCGAAGACGTCCCGGGCGAGAAACGCCTGGTGGCTTACTTCACGCCACGGGACCTGGACGTTGCGCCGCACATCGAGACCCTGCGTACTCATTTGCAGGGGCAATTGCCGGATTACATGGTGCCAGCGGCCTACGTATGCCTCGATGCCTTGCCGTTGACCGCCAACGGCAAGCTCGACCGCAAGGCCTTGCCAACACCGGACCAGGCCTCTGTCTTCAGCCGTGTCTACGAGGCCCCGCAAGGTGAGATCGAAACCGTGCTCGCGCAGATCTGGCAAGACGTGCTGGGCCTGCAACAGGTCGGCCGCCACGACAATTTCTTCGAACTGGGCGGGCATTCGTTGCTGGCGGTCCGTTTGCTGGGGCTGCTGGCCCAAGCCAACCTGACGGTATCGCTGGCCGAGCTGTTCCAGCACGAAAGCGTCGCGTCCATGGCGTTGTTGCTGCAGACCCGCGGCACCGAAGTCCAGGTGCAGGAGGCTTTTGTACCGGTGCGCACCACCGGCCAGCAGAACCCGCTGTTCCTGGTGCACGAGTTCAGCGGCCTGGATCTTTACTTCCCGATGCTGGGCAAGCACATCGATCCAGATATTCCGGTCTATGGCCTGCCGGCCATCCCGTGGGGCGAGCCGCAGTTGCAGACGATGGAATGCCTGGCCTCGCGGCTGGTGGGGGTCATCCGCTCGGTCCAGCCCCAGGGCCCTTATCGCTTGGCCGGTTGGTCGTTCGGTGGCGTGTTGGCCTACGAGATCGCCATCCAGCTCATTGGCCTGGACGAAGAGGTCGAGTTTGTCGGCCTGATCGACAGCTACCTGCCACGATTGGTGGATCAGGGCCGGGAGCGCTGGTCATTGGGTGAAGCCCACGCTCGGCATTTACTGGACCGCTGCGAAGTGTTCTGGAAGGCCGGCATATTGGCTGAGGCTGACCTGGCGTCGGTGCTCGAAAAGCTGGCCCATCTGCAGACCCGATTGAACGATTTCGCATTTGAAGACCTGGTGCAACTGTGTGGCGACGAAGGCCTGCTGCCGCCCGAGCTGGCCGGCTACAGCGCGGCCCAGCTCTGGCAGTACCTGGATCGCGAGGTGGCCCACGGTCATGCCCTGGCCCATTACCTGGTGTATCCGATCTCCGTACCGGTGCACCTGTTGATAGCCGAGGAACGCAAGGACGATGCGCCCGAGCATTCCGGTTACCTGGGCTGGGACGCTGTCCTGCCCACGACGCAAATGCACTGCGTCAAGGTCCCGGGCAACCACCAGACGATGATGCAAGCCCCCCAGGTCAAGGCATTGGGCCTCGCCATCAGCGACGCGCTGGGCACCGTCGCGGCACGACCAACGCCTGCGCCGAGGAGCCGTTACCAGCCACTGCTGACGATCCAGGGCGGACGTGCCGACCGGGCGCCGATCTTCTGCGTGCCGGGGGCTGGCGACAGCGTGACCGGTTTTATCGGGCTGACCGACGCGTTCGGTCCGGAATGGCCTATCCATGGGTTGCAACACCGTGGGCTGGACGGCAGCACCGAGCCTTTCAGTCTCGTGGAAACCGCCGCCCAGGCGTACCTCGACGCGATCGACAAGGTACAACCGGAGGGGCCGGTGCATCTGCTCGGCCATTCCTTCGGTGGGTGGATCGTGTTCGAGATGGCGGCCCGCCTGCATGCCCGGGGTCGCAAGGTGGCTTCGTTGACGCTGATCGACAGTGAGTCGCCGGGCGGCAACGGCGTGGTGGGCAAGCCCTACACCGCGACGGGGGTGCTGAATCGGCTGATCGAGGCGATGCAGTTGGCGTCTGGCAAGTCCTTGGGCATCGATGCCACGGTCTTCGGTACCCAGGACGATACCGCGCAGATGCGCTTGCTGCATGCCGGCATGGTTCGGGCCGGCATGTTGCCGCAGCGCTCGGCGGTGGATGCCATGCGCGGTCCGGCGCGGGCCTTCGGTACGGCCCTGCGCACGGTCTATCAACCGCAACACCGCTACACCGGGCCTGTGCGGTTGGTGCTGGCCAATGATCCAACCCTGGACACAGCCGGCAATAAACGCGAACAGGAGCAAATGATCGAAGGATGGCGCAAGCATATCCCTGACCTCAGCATCTGGTACGGTCCGGGCAACCACTTCACGATCCTCAAGGCCCCCCACGTACACAACCTGGCAGCCTGGTGGCACGACGGCCTGCCCATGCTCGACGAGGAGGCCGCCAGTGATTACGTATGACGGCTCTTCCTTGACGCACATCCATGGAACCCGGCGCCACGCTGGCCGGGCCTGAAATCAACGCACTCATGGTTATTTATGGAAAAGTCGAAGTTTCGCAAAATCGCTATCGTGCTCGTCCTGGTCGTGGTGGCCGGTCTGGTTTTCTACAGCGCGCAATCGCCGGGCAAACCGCCGGAGTACCTGACCGCCATGGTCGAACGCACGGACATCGAAAACGCGGTGCTGGCCTCCGGCACGCTCCAGGGCGTCAAGCAGGTCGATGTCGGTGCCCAGGTGTCGGGCCAACTGAAGTCGCTCAAGGTCAAGTTGGGCGACAAGGTCAAGAAGGGCCAATGGCTGGCGGAAATCGACCCGATGCTGGCGCAGAACTCCTTGCGCCAGGCCCTGGTCAACGAGGAGAACCTGGTGGCCAAGCGGCAGGCCACGGCGGCGCAACTCAAGGACGCCAAGGCCACCTATGATCGCTACAAGAAACTGCAACCGGACGACGCGATCTCCAAGCAGGAATACGAGACCGCCGAGTCCAACTACAGGGTGGAAGAGGCGAACCTGCTTTCCCTCAATGCGCAGATCAAGGACGCCCGCATCCAAGTGGAAACCGCGCGGGTCAACCTGGCCTACACCCATATCGTTGCGCCGATCGATGGCTACGTGGTGGGGATCGTCACGCAGGAAGGCCAGACCGTGATTGCCGAGCAACTGGCGCCGGTCCTGCTCAAGCTCGCCGACCTCGACACCATGACGGTCAAGGCGCAGGTGTCGGAAGCCGACGTGATCCACATCGTGCCTGGCCAAGAGGTGTATTTCACCATCCTGGGCGAGTCGGAAAAGCGTTATTACGCCAAGCTGCGCGGCACTGAGCCGGCGCCGCAGAACTTCCTCGAAACCCAGAACGCCGGGACGCCGAAGCAAAATACCGCGGTGTTCTACAACAGCCTCTTCGATGTGCCGAACCCTGACCATCGCCTGCGCATTTCCATGACGGCCCAGGTCCGTATCGTCCTCGACAAGGCCAAGGACGTGTTGACGGTTCCCGTCGCTGCCCTGGGTGCGAAAAACCAGGATGGCAGCTTCGTGGTCCGTGTGCTGGATGCCGAAGGCAAGGCCCAGCCGCGTAACGTGCGCATGGGCATCAACAACAACGTCCGGGCCGAGATCAAGGATGGCCTGGCCGAAGGTGACAAGGTCGTTATCGGCGAGCCGACCCCGGCCGTGGCGGGAGCCTGACCATGACCCAACCATTGCTGGAACTCAAGGGCATCACCCGCAGCTTCCAGGCCGGCGAAAAGGCCTTCATCGCCCTCAAGGACATCAACCTGACGATCAATGCCGGCGAGGTGGTTGCGATCACCGGGGCGTCCGGCTCCGGCAAGTCGACCTTGATGAACGTGCTTGGCTGCCTCGACCATCCGAGCGCCGGAAGCTACAAGGTGGATGGGCGCGAAACCGGTTCGATGAACGACCGTGAACTGGCGGTGTTGCGTCGGGATCACTTCGGTTTCATTTTCCAGCGCTACCATTTGCTGCCGCACCTGAGTGCCTTGCACAACGTCGAGATGCCGGCGATTTATGCCGGCGCGGGCGAATCGCAACGGCACAGCCGTGCCGGGGAACTGTTGAAACGCCTGGGGTTGGTGGGGCACCTGAGCAATCGGCCCAGCCAGCTCTCGGGTGGCCAGCAGCAACGGGTGAGTATCGCCAGGGCCCTGATGAACGGCGGTGACATCATCCTGGCGGACGAACCCACCGGTGCGTTGGACACCACCAGCGGCAAGGAGGTGATGAAGATCCTGCTGGAGCTCAACCGGGCGGGGCACACGGTCATCATCGTGACCCACGATGAAAAGGTGGCTGCCCATGCCCAGCGCATCATCGAGATCCGCGACGGCGAGATCGTCAGCGATCGACCCAATCCGCAGCAACCGCTGGAGGACCTGTCGCCACAAGGCACACGCCCGGCCAAGGTCAAGCCGGCGAACGGCCTGCTCGCCCGCTTCGGGCTGTTCAGCGAAGCGTTCAACATGGCCTGGGTGGCGCTGGTGTCCCATCGCATGCGCACCCTGCTGACGATGTTGGGCATCATCATCGGCATCACGTCGGTGGTCTCGATCGTGGCCATCGGCGAAGGGGTCAAGGCGTATGTCCTGAAGGACATCCAGGCGATTGGCAGCAATACGATCGAGATCATGCCCGGGGCCGATTGGGGGGACAGTCGCTCAACCGCGATCGAAACCCTGGTGCTGTCCGACGTCACGGCCCTGGGCGACCAGTATTACATCGACAGCGCGACCCCCAACGTTGGCCGTAATCTGCTATTGCGCTATGAAAACATCGACGTCAACGCGACCGTCAACGGTGTCAGCGATAGCTATTTCCAGGTTCGCGGGATCAAGATCGGCTCCGGTGTCGCGTTCAGCAAGGACGATGCCCGGCGACAGTCACAAGTGGTGGTGATCGACCACAATACCCGCCAGCGATTGTTTGGCCCGAACACCGATCCGCTGGGCAAGGTGATCCTCATCGATAACCTGCCTTGCACGGTCATCGGCGTGACCGAAGACCGCAAGAGCGTCTTCAACACCTCCAAGAGCCTGAACGTATGGATGCCCTATGAAACGGCGGCCGGCCGGTTACTGGGCCAGCGGTTCCTGGACAGCATCACGGTGCGAATAAAGGACGGGCAACCGAGCAAAGTCGTGGAAGACAATGTGGTCAAGCTCCTGACCCAACGCCATGGCCTCAAGGACTTCTTCACCTACAACCTCGACAGCGTGCTGCAGACGGTGCAGAAGACCAGCCAGTCCCTGGCGCTGCTGCTCTCGCTGATTGCGATCATCTCGCTGGTGGTCGGTGGCATCGGTGTGATGAACATCATGCTGGTCTCGGTGACCGAACGAACCCGTGAGATCGGTATCCGCATGGCCGTTGGCGCGCGCCAGTCCGACATCCGCCAGCAGTTCCTGGTGGAGGCGGTGATGGTGTGCCTGATAGGCGGCACCATTGGCATCGCGCTGTCGTTTGGTATCGGCTATGTCTTTTCGATCTTCGTCAAGGAATGGCAGATGGTGTTCTCGATGGGATCGATCGTCACCGCGGTCGTCTGTTCGACCCTGATCGGCATCGTGTTCGGCTTCGTGCCCGCGCGTAACGCCGCGCGGCTCGATCCGATCAATGCATTGGCGCGGGATTGAGCCGGGCTGCCGGGCTCGAACCCAGGCATGGAACCTGAGGCCAGACATGGAACCTGAGGCCAAACATGGAACCTGAAGCCAGACATGGAACCTGTGGCCAGACATGGAACCTGAGGCCAGACATGGAACCTGAGGCCAGACATGGAACCTGAGGCCAGACATGGAACCTGAGGCCAGACATGGAACCTGAGGCCAGACATTGAACCTGTGGCGAGGGAGCTTGCTCCCGCTGGGCTGCGAAGCGGCCCTAAACCCTGGCAGCTCGGTCCGTCTGGTTGATGGAGTCGACCGTGTTGGGGCCGCTTCGCGACCCAGCGGGAGCAAGCTCCCTCGCCACAGGAATTGTG
>NZ_JABWRA010000101.1:0-8263 GCF_014268705.1 Pseudomonas sp. SWRI179
GGGCGGCGGATGAAGGGGCCGGAGAGGTTCATCGGCCACAGCCCCTTGCTTCAACGGACAGGCTTTTGTGGCGAGGGAGCTTGCTCCCGCTATGTGGGAGCAAGGCTTGCCCGCGATGAAGGCAATGCGGTCTCGCAGAATCGAGGCGTCTGTTTCGCGAGCAAGCTTTGCTCCCACAGCCCAGCGGGAGCAAGCTCCCTCGCCACAAAAGCCCGCTACATTCCAGGGAAGCGGTCATACCCGCACCTCATCCGCCTCAGGCCTGGCAAACCGGCGCCCCAGTCGATCGAAATACAGGTAGATCACCGGCGTGGTGAACAACGTCAAGACCTGGCTCACCAACAACCCGCCCACCATTACCAGACCCAGGGGTTGGCGCAGCTCGGCGCCGGAACCGGTGGCGAGCATCAGCGGTACGGCACCGAACAACGCCGCCAGGGTGGTCATCAGGATCGGGCGGAAGCGCAGCAACGCCGCCTGGTAGATCGCCGTCTGCGGGTCCACGCCCTGGTTGCGTTCGGCGTCGAGGGCGAAGTCGATCATCATGATCGCGTTTTTCTTGACGATGCCGATCAGCAGGATGATGCCGATGATCGCGATCATGCCCAGGTCATTGCCGCTGAGGATCAATGCCAGCAAGGCGCCGATAGCCGCCGAGGGCAAGGTGGAAAGGATGGTGATCGGGTGGATGTAGCTCTCGTACAACACGCCCAGGACGATGTACATGGTCACCACCGCCGCCAGGATCAGCAGCAAGGTACTCGACAACGACGCCTGGAATGCCTGGGCCGCGCCCTGGAATTCGGTCTGCACCCCCACCGGCATGCCGATGTCCCGCTGGACCTTTTCGATCACCTCCACCGCATGCCCCAGGGCCACCCCCGGCGCGAGGTTGAACGACATCATCACCGCGGGAAACTGACCAATGTGGGCAATCGCCAACTGAGCCTGACGCTCTTCGACCCGGGCCAGGCTCGACAGCCGCACCTGCCCGCCATCGGTGGTCTTGACGTGAATCTGGTCCAGCGCCTGCGGACCGATCCGCTCCCCGGCCTGGGCTTGCAGCACCACGCGGTACTGGCTGGCCTGGGTGTAGATAGTGGAAATCTGCCGCTGGCCGAAGGCGTCATACAGCGCATCGGTGATGTTCGACACCGAGACGCCCAGGCGTGACGCCGCGTCGCGGTCGATCACCAGGTAGACCTGCAGGCCCTTGTCCTGCAAGTCGCTGGCGACGTCGGTGAGTTCCGGCTGGCGGCCCAGGGCCTCGACCAGGCGCCCGCTCCAGAGACTGAGCAACTCGGCGTCAGGCGATGACAGGCTGAACTGGTACTGGGTACGGCTGATCCGGTCTTCGATGGTCAAGTCCTGCACCGGTTGCATGAACAGGCGAATGCCCACCAGCCGGTCCAGTTGTGGCTGCAAGCGGGCAATGATTTCGGTGGCGCTGTCATCCCGCTCGCCATGGGGCTTGAGGTTGATCAGCAGGCGCCCGCTGTTGAGCGTGGCGTTATCGCCGTCCACGCCGATGTAGGACGACAGGCTCTGCACCGCCGGATCGGCGAGGATCACCTTGGCCAGTAGCTGCTGGCGCTCGCTCATGGCGGCAAAGGAAATCGATTGCGGCGCTTCGGAAATGCCCTGGATGACCCCGGTGTCCTGTACCGGGAAAAAGCCCTTGGGCACGGCCAGGTACAGCACCACCGTCAGCACCAGGCTACCCACCGCCACCAGCAGGGTCAGCGGCTGGTGCTTGAGCACCCATTGCAACTTGCGCCCGTAGGCGGCGATCAGCCAGTCGATCCAGGCGCCGCTGGCGCGATAGAAACGGCCCTGCTCTTCTTCCTTGGGCTCGCGCTTGAGCAAACGAGCGCACATCATCGGCGTCAGGGTCAGGGATACCACCAGGGAAATCAGGATCGCCACGGCCAGGGTGATGGCGAACTCGCGGAACAAGCGCCCGACCACGTCGGCCATGAACAACAGCGGGATCAGCACGGCAATCAGCGACAGCGTCAGGGAAATCAGCGTGAAGCCAATCTGCTTCGCGCCCTTGAGCGCAGCCTGCATCGGGCTGTCGCCCTCTTCGATGAAACGGGCGATGTTCTCCAGCATGACGATGGCATCGTCCACCACGAAACCGGTGGCGATGGTCAGGGCCATCAAGGTCAGGTTGTTGATGGAGAAACCGGCCAGGTACATCACGCCGAACGTGCCGATCAACGACAACGGCACGGCCACCGACGGAATGATCGTGGCACTGACGCGACGCAGGAACAGGAACGTCACCATCACCACCAGGGCGATGGCGATCAGCAATTCATGCTGCACATCGGTGACCGAGGCACGGATGGTCTGGGTACGGTCGGTCAGCACAGTGACGTCCAGGCCGGCCGGCAGGTTGTCGGTAATGCTCGGCAGCAGGGCCTTGATCCGGTCCACCACCTCGATGACATTCGCGCCGGGCTGGCGCTGGATGTTCAGCAGCACGGCCTGGTTTTCGTTGGCCCAGGCGGCAAGGCGTTCGTTTTCGGCCCCATCGACGATCTGCGCCACGTCCTTGAGCCGCAACGGCGCGCCGTTGGCGTAGGCCAGGATCAGTTCGGCGTAGTCCTTGGGCGACGTCAACTGGTCGTTGGCGTCGAGCATCGAGACCCGGGTCGGGCCGTCGAAATTGCCCTTGGGCTGGTTGACGTTGGACGCACCGATCAGCGTGCGCACATCCGCCAGGTTGAGGCCGTTGGCCGCCAGGGCCTCGGGGTTGACCTTGATGCGCACCGCCTGGCGCTGGCCGCCAGCGATGGTGACCATGCCGACGCCACTGATCTGGGCGATTTTCTGCGCCATGCGGGTGTCCACCAAGTCATTGAGCTTGGGCAGCAGCATGGTCTTGGACGTGATCGCCAGGGTCAGCACCGGGGTGTCGGCCGGGTTGACCTTGTTGTACACCGGCGGCGCCGGCAGGTCCGTGGGCAGCAGGTTGGTGGCCGCGTTGATGGCGGCCTGCACCTGCTGCTCGGCGACGTCCATGTTGATGTCGAGGTTGAAGCGCAGGGTGATCACCGAGGCGCCGCCGGAACTGGTGGAGGCCATCTGCGTCAAGCCTGGCATCTGCCCGAACTGCCGCTCCAGGGGTGCGGTGACCGCGCTGGTCATCACATCGGGGCTGGCGCCCGGGTACAGGGTCATCACGCGGATGGTCGGGTAATCGACCTGGGGCAACGCCGACACCGGCAGCAGCCGATAGGCGATCAGGCCGGCCAGGATGATCGCCAGCATGCTCAGGGTGGTGGCGACCGGGCGAAGGATGAACAGCCGCGAGATATTCATGCGCCGCCCTTGTTCGCCTTGTCGGCCGCGGCCGGCTCAGTCGGTGCTGCCGCGGACTTGCCCTGCAGGTGCTCGGTCGGCGTGGTGGGCACGTCCTGGCTGTCGTTGACCACTTCCACTTCGCTGCCTTCCTTCAAGCGATCGGTGCCTTCGAGCACCACTCGATCGCCGGTGGCCAGGCCTTCGGTGACCACGGTGTTGGCGCCGTCGCTGGCGCCGATCTTCAGCTTCTTGATGGTGACCTTGTTGTCACCTTCCAGGGCATAGACAAAAGTGCCGTTGGTGCCGAACTGGATGGCGGCCGTCGGCGCCAGGGTCACGCCTTTGAGGGTGTCGGCCAGCAGGTGGACATTGACAAACTGGTTGGGGAACAGCGACTGGTCGCGGTTCTCGTAGCGGGCCTTGAATTTCAGGGTGCCGGTGGTGACGTCGATCTGGTTGTCCAGGCTCTGCAACACGCCACTGGCCTGGCGCTTCACGTCGCCGCGATCCCACGCTTCGACGGGGAGTTTCGCCCCGCTGCGGTAACGGGCGAGCACCGTGTCGAGGTTGTTTTCCGGCAAGGTGAACACGACGCTGATGGGTTGGGTCTGGGTGATGACCGCCAGGGCGGTGGTGTCGTTGGCCGACACCAGGTTGCCAACGTCCAGTTGACGCAAGCCGACGCGGCCAGTAATCGGGGCGCGGATCTTGGTGAATTCGAGGTTGAGCTTGGCGTCGTTGACGGCCGCCTGATTGGTCTTGACCGTGCCTTGGTACTGGCCCACCAGCGCCGCGGCGGTGTCGAGGGTCTGCTTGGCAATGCTGTCTTCGGCGTACAGGCCGCGATAGCGCTCGAGGTCTACCTGGGCATTTTTCAGCTGGGCCTGGTTCTGCAACAGCGTGCCTTCGGCCTGGAGCAAGGCGTTCTGGTACGGGCGTGGGTCGATCTCGACCAGCAAGTCCCCGGCCTTGACCATTTGCCCCTCTTCGAAGGCGATCTTGACCAGTTCGCCACCCACGCGACTGCGCACGTTGATGGTGTTGAGGGCCGTGACCGTACCCAGCGCCTTGAAGTACAGCGGGAAGTCCCCGGTCGCCACCGGCGCCACCCGCACCGGGATCGGGCCCGTCGCCCCACCGAACCCCGGGCGCATGCTACCGGAGCGTCCCACATGCCCCGCGGCTGCTTTCTCCCCTGCCCCATTTTTTTCGGTCGAGCCACTGGGCCAGAACTTCCAGGCCAGCGCTGCGATGACCAGCAGGACGAACAAGCCAAACAGCCAGCGACGGGAATTGCGGGAAACAGAGGATTGCATGGAGTGATCAACCATTGGGCGCGTGGGCTTCTTTTACGGGAGGCTGAACGATAAGCACTGGCGGCTATTTAGCAAAGCGCCTTTACCGGCAATTTACCTTGGGCTTACCTTTCGGATAGTCGGCTAACGCCTTGAAGCACAAAAGAAAACGGCCTGGGCAGGGCCAGGCCGTTAACAATTGTAATAAATACTTTATTTCAATCCACTTATTTCAGAACAGCCAGGGCCGCGTCGTAGTTCGGCTCTTCCGCGATTTCCTTGACCAGCTCGCTGTGCAGCACGGTGTCGTTTTCGTCCAACACCACCACGGCACGGGCGGTCAGGCCTTTCAGTGGGCCGTCGGCAATCGCCACGCCGTAGTCCTGGATGAATTCGGCACCGCGCAGGGTCGACAGGTTCTGGACGTTTTCCAGGCCTTCAGCGCCGCAGAAACGCGCCTGGGCAAATGGCAGGTCGGCGGAGATGCACAGCACCACGGTGTTGTTCAGCTCGTTGGCCTGGGCGTTGAACTTGCGCACGGAGGTGGCGCAGGTCGGCGTGTCGACGCTTGGGAAAATGTTCAGCACTTTGCGCTTGCCGGCGAAGTCCTTCAGGGAAACGTCCGACAGATTGCCGGCAACCAGGGAAAAGGCTGGCGCCTTGGAACCGGCTTGTGGCAACTGGCCGTTGACTTGGACCGGGTTGCCTTTGAGAGTGACTTGAGCCATGAACGGATTCCTTCTGACAGGTTTGAAAATGGTGAGGCCGGAGTTAACCACGAAATGCTCGCGTGACCTACGACCGGACATAAAAAGACACGACGTCGACCTCACCTCCTGCACCACGACGGTGACTATTTGGCCTTGAGTTTCAGGAATGACTGATGCAGGTCCGACGCCCAGCCATCGATGACCCCTTTGACGTCATCGGGCTTCATGACCTGGGACTCGTTGGACAGCGGCTTGCCGGTGCCTTTGCGCACGACTTGGGCGACCACCGCGTGAGTCCCACCGTCGAGGAAAACCGCTTCGGTGCCCAAGGTGGTTTCCTGGTCGCGAATACCGCTGGCGGTGCTGACAGCCGCCGCCACCAGCGCAATCGGGATTACCTCATAAGGTTTCAAGCCTTCGGTCTTGCTGCTGACAGCCGTGATCGCCGCGCGCACCACGAGAACACCCGGCCCCGGAGCGGTCGCCAGGGGCAAGGATTTTTCCGCTTCCCGCTTGAGAGCCTGATCGTAGTACGCGGTGATACCCGACAGTGTCGCCTGGGGGATTTTCACGGTCGGCTGCGGCTTGGGGTACAGCTGCGTCGGCTCGATGTAGAGATGGGTGTACTTGCCCGGATCAATCTTCGGATCGATCCAACGCATGACCACGGCCCCCGACGGCGACTTCTCTTCCTTGAGCCGGCTGTAATCGCCTAGGAACCCGGAATACTCATCCGGCTGGGTCACTTTGCTCGAGCAACCCGCCAAGGCGAGCGAGGCGATGCAAACACAGCCGATCATGGACGAAAACTTCATGCTGTCACTCCTGTAAGCCACACGAGGCGGGGCCGGAACTACAGGTATAGCCAATGGGCGGTTTTTTGCCTGTTCCGGTGCGGTTTTCAGCGCAACCGTGCCATGGCCAGTGTGTCCACCCAACGACCGTCACGCACGGCATAGTCGCGCAACAGGCCTTCGGTTTCGAAGCCGAACTTGCGATACAGCCCGATGGCCGCTTCGTTGTCGGCGTACACCGTCAGTTCGACCCGCCGCAGGTTCATCCAGTTGTCCGCGACATCCAGCGCGGCGGCCAGCAACATCGAACCCACGCCCTTGCCCTGCCAGGCGACGGCCACGCCCATGCCGAGGCTGCCGCAGTGAGCCCGACGCACCCGTGTGAACTGCTCCAGCCCCAGGTTGCCGATGACTTCACCTTCGTGCAGGGCCACCAGTTTCAACAGGCGCTCGTCATCCGTCGCCAGGCGCTTGCGCCAGACTTCGGCGGACTGGAAAGGCATTTGCAGCACCTGGCGTGTCACCGCCGGGTCGTTGTAGAGCGCGGTGACGCCGGGGATATGAACTTCAGTGAAGCGTTCGAGGGTGATCGAAGAATCAGACATGGGGCTCCTTCCTGGAGGCGCGACAAGGCCGGTCACTATAAACCGCGCCAGGTTATAGGGGGAACCTGTGGGAGCGAGCTTGCTCGCGAAGGCGGAGTATCAGTCAATGAAGTGTTGAATGTGCCGGCCTCTTCGCGAGCAAGCCCGCTCCCACAAGGGACAGGGGTGCACATGAATTTGTGGCTGCCGAAAATCCAGTGTGGGAGCGGGCTTGCTCGCGAAAGCGGTGGGTCAGCTACGGAGCTGTTGGATATGTTGACCTCATCGCGAGCAGGCTCGCTCCCACAGGGTTAGCGTGAGCCAGTCAGGCCTGGAACCAATCCCGGCGCTCATCCAGTGTGTGTTGGATCAGCTCACGCAGCATCTGCACCTCTGGCGAGCCTTCGGCCTGGGCATTGACGGCCATCCACAAATGCCGCTGCATGGGCAGGCCGAACACGTCCGGCAACGCCACCAGGCCTCGGTCGAAGCGGCTCATGTACTGTGGCAAAAGGCCTATGCAAGCGCTGCAGCGAATCATTTCCAGCATCAGTTCGTAAGATTGCACCTGCACCACACCGGCCCGGCGCTGTTCTATCAGGGCGTTCCACGGTGCGAAACCGTCCACGTGCCGATCCGCCTGCCATTGCACCAGCATGTAGTCATTCAGGTCGTCCAGGCAGTCCGGGCGCGTGGCCGGTCGTGAATAGCGTTTGGCGATGTGCGGCAGATAATCCAACCGCGCCAGTCGATCCGCAGGCAATGTGGCGAAGCTCGGTCCCGGCGCCGACGCCTGGGCATCACTCAACCACAGCACCAGGTCGGCGCTGACGGCTTGCAGCGCCAGTTCACTGTCCAGGGTGATGATCTGCAATCGCACGCTGGCGTTGCGCCGCAACAACGAAATCAGGTCACGCCCGAGGATGTCATGCAGAATCGACTCGGCCACGGCCAGGCGAATCAAGGGCTGATCGTTCGGGGGCGGCGAGTTTTCATGGGCCAGGCTGATCAATCTGGCCTGCAACTGCCGGCCTTCGCGACTGAGGGTCAAGGCGCTGCCCTGGAAGCTGAACAATGATCGTTGCAGCCGCCCCTCCAACTGCGCCAATTGCTTGCGCAGCCAGGTCGCCTTGACGTTGAGGCTGCGGGCCGCTTGCATGAAGCAGCCGCAGCGGGCACTGACCAGGAAACACTGCGCCACCTGCGGCTCGATAGCGCCGGCCATGGCCAGCCAAGGGTCGGGGGCACGCAACGGTGTGCGGTATGCGCTGACAGCCTGGCGTCCTGCGGGCTCGATGAAGGTCATGGGTGACTCCCTGTCGGTGGTACGAATACATGAGGCTACGCGGGGTCTTCAGCCAGGCAAGCTCCCCTGTGGCGAGGGAGCTTGCTCCCGCTGGGTTGCGCAGCAGCCCCAAAAACCTGTCCCCGATTCTTGTTGAAAGATCGCGGTCATTTCGGTGGGGCTGCTACGCAGCCCAGCGGGAGCAAGCTCCCTCGCCACGAGTTAGGTATGGACCTCACTAGAGCCCCTCCTCCAACACCTTGCTCAACTGCGCGCCATCGAT
>NZ_JABWRA010000102.1:0-7959 GCF_014268705.1 Pseudomonas sp. SWRI179
GCAGGCTCGCTCCCACAGTTATGTTTGGGTGGTCTGAGGATTTGCATACGCCACAAATCCCTTGTGGGAGCGGGCTTGCTCGCGAAAGCGGAGGGTCAGCCGGCATTTGAAGCGACTGATACACCGCCATCGCGAGCAGGCTCGCTCCCACAGTTATGTTTGGGTGGTCTGAGGATTTGCATACGCCACAAATCCCTTGTGGGAGCGGGCTTGCTCGCGAAAGCGGTGGGTCAAACGACATCGATGTTGACTGTGCTGCCGTCTTCGCGAGCAAGCCCGCTCCCACAGTGTTTTTGGGATGACTTCAAGATTTGCAGGCACAAAAAAACCGGGCCAGGCCTAATGCCTGTCAGTTAAGTGGATAGCACGGGCAAACACACAAACCGTGGCGAGGGAGCTTGCTCCCGCTGGGCTGCGTAGCAGCCCCAAAACAGGGCCGCTTCGCGACCCAGCGGGAGCAAGCTCCCTCGCCACAGGGTTACTGCCGGGTTTTATTTCGCTTAACTGATCGGCATTAGGGCCAGGCCCGGTTTTTCGTGTGCGGTGTTGCTTAGAAGTCGTAGGTCACGTCCAGCGAGGCCACGCGTTCCTGGCCGTAGTAGCAGCCGAACGAGTAGTTGCAGTTGGACACGTATTCGCGGTCGAAGACGTTCTGCACGTTCAGGCTGGTGGTGACGCCACGCAGGCTCGAGGTGGCCTTGCCCATGTCATAGCTGATGGTGGTGTCGAACACGGTGTAGGCTGGGACGTCGAACGAGTTGGCCGCGTCGCCCGGCTTGCGGCCGGTGTGGCGGGCGCCTGCGCCGAAGGTCAAGCCATTGAGCGTGGCCTGGGTGAAGTGGTAGTTGGCCCACAATGTGGCGGAGAACGGTGCCTGTTGCTCGCTGCGGTTGTCCTCGTTGCCGTAGTTGTCCTTGGTGTAGAACGAGTCGAGGTAAGTGGCGGCGGCCATGACTTCGATGTTGTCGAGGGTGGATTTGACTTCCAGCTCGACACCCCGTGAACGTACCTGGCCCGACTGGATCGAGTTCTGGGGATCGGCAGGGTCGCCGGTGACCAGGTTCTTCTGTTTGATCTGGAACACCGACGCGGTAATCATCGTTTTGTCGAACGGCTGGTATTTCACACCCACTTCGTATTGTTCACCCTCGGTCGGCTTGAAGGCATTGCCGCTAGCGTCCGTGCCCGTGGTCGGCAGGAAGGATTCCGAGTAACTGATATAGGGCGCGAGGCCGAAATCGGTGACATAGGTCAGGCCGATCCGGCCGGTGAACTTGTTGTCACGCAGTGAGGAAACGGTGCGTGCCAGCAGGTCCTTGTTGTCCACTTCGGCCCAGTCCTGGCGACCACCCACGGTCAGGATCCACTTGTCCAGCTTGATCTGGTCTTGCAGGTAGACGCCGGTCTGGCGAACGGTGTTGTCCCATTGGGTGTCCAGCGTCGGGGTCACGTCGCTGGTGTCGTAGTTGTTGTTATTGCCGTACAGGTCGATTGGCGCGCCTGTGATGTTGTAGCCCTTGTATTTGCGGTTGAAATGGCGATAGTCCACGCCCGCCAGGGTGGTGTGCTCGAGGGCGCCGGTGTTGAATTTGTATTCCACATTGTTATCAATGGTGTAGGCGGTGTTGTGCTGCTGCCAGTCGAGTTTGTTGCGAGTGGCCTGGGTCTGGTCATTCCCAACGAAACCACGCAGGTAGAAGCCCCGATACTGGTCACGCACATCGGTGTAACGGGCGGTGGAGCGGAATGTCAGGTCATCGGTGAAGTTGTGGCTGAAGTCGTAGCCGAGAACGAACTGGTCACGCTTGTAGTCGTTCCACCGCGTGTCGCCGGAGAAAAAGTCCCGGTCGATCCGCTGGCCGTTGGGGCCGCGCTTCAGGGAGCCGATCATCGGCAAGGCCTGATAGTCTTCCAGGCCGTCATCGCGCTGGATCTGCGCCAGCACCGTCAGCGAGGTGTCTTCATTGGGCGCCCAGGTCAGGCTCGGTGCCAGCAGCATGCGTTCGCTGTGGGTGTGATCGACTTGTTGATTGCCTTTTTTCGCCACGCCGATGACGCGGTAGCTGAATTCCTTTTGATCGTCGATCGGGCCGCTGGTGTCGAACGCGCCGTTGACCCGGTCGTAGCTGCCCGCGCCCAGTTTGATCTGGCTGCGCTGTTCAGTGGTCGGGCGCTTGGAGACCATGTTGATCAGGCCGCCCGGCTGGTTCTGCCCGTACAGCACCGATGAGGGGCCCTTGAGCACTTCGATGCGTTCCAAGGTATACGGATCGATTTGCGGCGCGCCGCCCAGGCTGCCGGCATAGGGCAGGTAGGCACCGTCGAGGTACAGCTGTGTCGGCGCGAACCCGCGGCTGGTGATTTCATCGGCGATGGTGTTGCGGTCGGTGAAGCCACTGGTGTCCAGGCCCGGCGTGTAGCGCAAGGCCTGGGTCAGGTTGCGTGCGCCCTGGATGGCGATCTGGTCGGCGGTGACCACGTTGATGGTCTGCGGGATCTCCAGGATCGGAGTGTCGGTCTTGGTGCCGGTGGCGCTGCGGGTGGCGACGTAGCCGTCCACCGGACCGTAGGCCGATTCCGCGGTTTTACCGGTGATGGTTGTGGCGCCCAGTTCCAGCGAATCCCCTGACGTCCTGGCGCGCACGCTGGCCGTGTTGCCCTGGATGGTGAACATGACGCCGGTCCCCACCAGCATCTGCGACAACGCTTGCGCCGGCGACAACCGGCCACTGACCGGCTGGCTGCGCAGGCCCTGGACATCATCGGCGCTGTAGAGCACTTGCATGTTCGTTTGATTGCTCAACGCCTGCAGGGCACTCGACAGCGATTGCGCCGCGATGTTGAGGTCGACTTCCTGTGCCTGGACCTGTGCGCTGAACGGCATGGCCAGTGCCAGGCTGAACGCGGTGGCGCTGAAGCCTGGTTGCAGCAGGCGCCGCATGATCAGTGCCTTGGTAAAACGTGGAATCCCCGGAGTTGCTGGCATGTGTTTCACTCTTGCAGGTTTTAGTTTTAATAGGGTGTAGTTGTGATCGATTCTTAATTAGGACGCACCACCCCAGAAAAACCAGAATGAGAATCGTGATTATTCAGGCGGATGTCAGTTCGGTGATGACGCGGCCGGCTTCCATGCGCACCAATTGGTCGGCCACGTCGAAGTAACGGTCATCGTGGGAAATCACGATGATGGTCTTGCCCAGGCGCTTGAGGTCCGGCAGCAACTCCGTGTAGAAAATCCGCCGGAAGGTCGGGTCCTGGTCGGCGGCCCATTCGTCGAAGACCAGCACCGGACGCTCTTCCAGCCACGCATTGACCAGCGCCAGGCGCTTGCGCTGGCCGGTGGACAGGTCGGTGGTGGTGAAAGCGCCGTCGCGCACGCTGACCTTGTGGGCGATCTCCAGGCGTTGCAGGTATTGGTTGGCGTCGTCCGGGATATGGGTGTCGCCCTGGACGATGTCGTCGAACAGGTAGTAGTCGGCAAAAATCGTCGTGAACAACTGGCGATAGTCATCGCGGGTCACGGCCGTCACGGCGTGGTCGTTGAGGCGGATTTCTCCTTGCTGCGGCGCGTAGAGGCCCAACAGCAGCTTGATCAGCGTGGTCTTGCCACAGCCGTTTTCACCCACGATGAACACGATGTCGCCCTGGTCGATCTTCAGGTTCACCGGCCCCAGGCGGAACGGCGCGGCGCCTTCCACCGCCGGGAAGCTATAGGACACGTTGCTCAGTTCCAGCGTCTGCACCGGCGTTTTCGGCTGGCCTTGGTCGTTGAGTAACAAGTGGGGTTCAGGGGATGAAAACTGTTCCGACAATTCGGCGATGCGGCGGAAGGCGATCTGCGCACGACTGACGATGGGCAGGGTACCGATCAGGTGTTCCAGCGGGCCTTTCATGTACAGCAACACCAGCACGAAACCGCTCATCACCGCTTTGTCGGCGCTCGGCCATAGCGACTGCAGGGCCAGGGCCAGGCCGATCACCACGAAGAACAGCATCGAGCCGAAGGTCTTGGCGATCACGAAAATGTTCACCGAGCGGATCTGCGTGTCGCAGATCTTGTCGGCGGTGTGCTCGATGCCCGAGACGAACATGCGGTGCCGACGAGGGCGATGGATGCGCAGCTCCTTGGCGCCTTCGGCGATGGCGTTGTAGTGCTTCTGCAATTCGTCCTCGGAGTCGCGCGCCTCCATGAAGCCCTTGATCCCCCGACCGCGGGCGATGTACTGCACCACGGTGCCGATGATGATCGCCACGACCATCATCAGGAACATCGGCCACGACAGCATTGCCAGGTACCCCATGCACCCAAGGGTGACGGTCAGGGAAATGGCCAGGGGGGCGAAGGCGAAGGCGAAATCGCTGATGGTGTCGACGTCGTGGGTCAACACCGGGATCAGGCGATGGCTGCGGTAGCGTTCGATCTGCTGGATCGGTGCCGACAGGACTTTTCCCCCCAGCTCCTTGCGCAGCTTGGCGATGATCTTCTGGCCGACGTAGTTGGTGCCGATGTCGGAACAGATGGAACTGATCAGGGCCAGCAGGCACAACCCGGCGAACACGCCCACCACGGTGTGACTCAGCCCGCCTTCGGCGTGCAGCACCTGGTTGATGGTGGCCAGCAGCACGGTGACGCTCAGGCCACCGACCATGCCCAGCAGGATGGCGCCGATGACAATCAGCCGGAAGGGTTTGAGCAGGGTGAACAATTCATTGATCACCCCGCGTTTTGGTTGGCTCATGGAGGTTTCCCTGCAAGATGAAAAGGACGAACGCCATCGCGGGGACATGCACCGCATGGGCTGGAGGACGGCGGCACGCCGGGTTGGGTCGCGCCCATCTGTAGAACGATTGGACGGGAGGGGGATTTAGCGAGGAACCGGCTGACACACAATTGTGGCGAGGGAGCTTGCTCCCGCTCGGTTGCGCAGCGACCGCAAAATCTTGGGGCCGCTTCGCCCGAAGCGTCGGACCGGCCCAGCGGGAGCAAGCTCCCTCGCCACCGTTGTGTTCGCAGCCCTGGTATTGGCTGTGTTCATGGAATCCAGGATTAAAAGGCCGGCGCCCAACAGAGCCGGCCTTTTTTTGATCATTTTCGCGAATGATAAGTAAAGTCATTCCGGTTTTGTCAGATGCTGCGTCTTACTTAGGTAGGTGGGCACATCGGGTCGGCCACGCCCTGACACATTGCCCTGGGGCGGGTTCACGTGTGCCGGCGAGCGGCGGGCCCTTCGGCCCCATGGACTTTTACTTCGACCAATAATAGAGAACACGATGTCATCCATTCATGAGTTGAAACCTCTTTTCAAGGCACTCGTCATGTCCCGCGGCCTGCGTTCGCGGCGGGTGTTGGCCGGTTTGGGGTGGGTCTGCGTACTGCCCCTCAGCACTCAGGTAATGGCGCAAGACGTCAGCATCGACATCCCAGCGCAACCGCTGCCGCAGGCACTGCAAGCCTTCGGTCAGCAGACCAACCAGCAAGTGATCTACAACGCTGGCGACATGGCCGGGCTGAAAAGCACCCGCGTCAGCGGCACAATGAGCCCGCAGGCGGCCATCGCCGAGTTGCTCAAGGGCACAGGCGTGCGCTACAGCCTCGAGGGCAATACCTGGATGTTGATGCGCAGCCCTGCCACGGGAGGCCTTGAGCTGGGTGCGACCACCATCAGTGCACAAGCGTTGGACGCGACAACCGAAGGCAGTCATTCCTACACCAGCAAGGCCGTGACCCTCGGCAAGGGCACTCACACCCTCAAGGAAATTCCCCAGTCGATCACCGTGATGACGCGCAAGCAGATGGATGACCAGAACCTGGTCAGCCTCAAGGACGCCGTCAACCAGACCACCGGCATCGTCGGCCTGCAGGGCGTCGGCCAAGGCATGATCCTGTCGTCACGCGGTTTCCAGATCGACGATTGGCAATATGACGGCGTGCCGATCCTGCGCAATAACTATTCGCTGGGCAACTGGGCGACCCAGGACCTGATCTTCTTCGACCGCCTGGAAATCATGCGCGGCGCGGCCGGCTTGCTGCAAGGCACTGGCAGCCCCGGTGGTGCCGTCAACCTGGTGCGCAAGCGTGGCCAGCATGCCCCGACCGTAACCCTGACCGGCAAGGCCGGCTCCTGGGATCACTACGGCCTGCAACTGGACGCCGGCGGCCCGCTGAACCAGGCCGGCAACATCCGCGGCCGCGTCGTCATCGATGAAGACCAGAGCAATTCGTTCGTCGATCATGCGTGGAGCAAGACTCATTCGCTGTACGGTGCGCTGGATGTCGACCTGAGCGAAGACACCACCCTGGGCCTGGCGGTCAGCCAATCCAACGGCGAATCGCGCGGCAACATCCGTGGCCTGCCACGCTACGCCGACGGGTCGATGCCGGACGTGTCGCGTTCGACCTATACGGGGGCGCGGTGGAACCGTTCGGAAATCGATGTCACCACCTACTACACCGACCTGGAGCATCGGTTCAACGATGACTGGGCGTTCAAGGTGGGTGCCGTGTACATGACTGAAGACAACCAGGCGAAAAACCAGCGGGTGCAAAGGGGGGGTGGTCTATTGCCTGATGGCAGTGGCGTGCAATATGCCGATTTCGTGACTGATTTCCAGTCCACGAAGTCTGGTCTGGACATGAACCTGATCGGCAAGTTCGAAGCCTTGTCGATGGAGCAGGAAGTCATGCTCGGCGGCAACTTCTCGCAGTTGGAGACGGATGATCGCTACGCCCGTACATTCAACAGCACCAGCGACTCTATCTTCGACCTGAACAATAACCGGCCGGACATCAGCTATGAGAGTCTGATCAACAGCCCGGGCGGGCGGGGCGTCCTCAGTAAGTACGATATCCGCCAGAAGGGTGTGTATGGCACTTGGCGTGTCAAGCCGATCGATGATCTGACGCTGGTGCTGGGTTCCCGGGTCAGCTGGTATGACTTCAGCTACAAGTCGAGAACCGAAGACTCAGCCGGTATTACCCCCTACACGGCAAACACTGGAACTGAAACCGGAGTGGTCACGCCCTACGGCGGTATCATCTATGACCTGAGCCGTGAGTGGGCGGCGTACGCCAGCTACACCGATGTATTCCAGCCCCAGACCGAGGTCGATACCAGCGGTTCGGTGCTCAAGCCCATCGTTGGCACCAACTACGAAGTCGGCCTCAAGGGTGAGCTGATGGACGGTCGGGTCAATACCTCCCTGGCTGTCTTTCGTTACGATCACGAGAACCGCGCCATCCAAGACATCGCCGGCGGGATGGTATGTGAGGGAGGGTATTGCTCGGCAGCCTCGGGGAAAGTGCGCAGCCAGGGTTTCGATGCGGAAATCAGTGGTGAAGTGGTAGACAATCTGCAGTTGTTCGCGGGCTACACCTACAACACCACCAAGTACCTGGAGGAGCCGGGGAAGGAAGGTGTTGTCTTCAGTAGCTGGACGCCGAAACACATGCTGCGGGTATGGGGCAACTACCAGCTGACCGGCGACTGGAGCCGTGTCAGCACTGGCCTGGGCTTCACCACCCAAAGCCACACACTGGTTTACCAGGAAAAGACCGACGTACCGGGTTATACCGTGTGGAATGCCCGTGTCGGCTACCAGCTGACGCCAGAAATCGCTTTGGCGCTCAATGCCAACAACCTGTTTGACAAGACGTATATAACGCCCGCTTACAACCAGCTTGATGGCAACAACAACTTCGGTGATCCGCGAAACCTGATGTTCAGCGTGAAGTACACCCCGGAGTTCTGATTCTTGTGGGAATGAAATAGACCTGCCTTGTGCGTGATGCTGTTCACTTAGACAAAACGGCGCTTCTTCAGAAATGGGAAGCGTCTTTTTTTTGTCTTTTTTTTGGGGGGGATTACAGCCAATGAAAAGGTTGGATGTGCCGGCCTCATCGCGAGCAAGCTTTGCTCCCACAGAAGGACTCCGGGTGCGCGCGGATATTGTGGCTGCAGA
>NZ_JABWRA010000103.1:0-7634 GCF_014268705.1 Pseudomonas sp. SWRI179
CGGTGAATCAGCAACATTTTCGTTGACTGACACACCGCTTTCGCGAGCAAGCCCGCTCCCACATTGATTTGTTGGCTAGCCTGGGGTTACCAGGTCACGCCAAACCCCGCCGTGTAGCGCGTCTTGCTCAGGTCGCTGTCCTCGGTGCCCTCGATGACATCCTTCTCGGCCTTGAGATTGAGCGATGCCCAGTCCGTGACCTTGTAGCGCAGCCCCATCTCGGCGTCATAGGCGTACTCCGCCACGCCGGACAGCGGCTTGCCCACTTCGCCGTTGGTGAAGAACTCGACGCGCTTGCCGATCAGGTAGCGGTTGTAATCCCACTTCATCGCCACGGAATAGAAGTTGTCCTTGCCGCCGTCACGGTACTCGTAATCGGTGCGGTTGAGCAGCGAACCCAGGGAGAACGCCCCCAGTTCGTCATCCCAGAACTGGTAGCCCGGACCGGTACCCACTACGCGCTGGCGAGCCAGGTCTTCGACTTTGTCGCGTTTGTAATTCAAGCGACCTTGCCAGAACCATTTGTCGGTAATGAACCGGTCGAGGGAATACTCCAGGCGCCAGTTATCGGCGGACACGACGTCATCCTGGAATTCACGGTTGTATTCGCCTTCAGCAGTGTGCCGCCATCTGCCGTGGCGTGCCGAAGTCTTGAAATCGATGTCGTAATCATCGGTATCGGCTTCCGCACGCTGATAATCCAGCGCGGCATCGACATTGCCTTTCCACACCAGGTCCTCGACCACCGGCTTGGGCTTGAGGATCTGCTGGATACTGGCCAGCTCGACGGTTTTGGGCCCATCACCGTTGGCCAGGGTGACCTTGCCATCCTCGGCCGCTTGCAGCGCCTTGGCTTTCTCGCCGGTGTAGGCATCCTGCTTGACCAGGAGTTGCTGATCACTCTCCAGGGTCTTGACCTGTTTCCAGTCAATGGGAATCGCGCCGGCATAATCGGTCTGGATCAGCAACTTGCCGCCATCGAAAACGGTAATCTTGCCACTGAGTTTGTCCCCATTCTTCAACCAGACAGTGTCGGCAAGTAGGGGCATGGAGGCGCTGGCAACAGCCAGGCATAGCAGGGTTCTAGACAACATAAGCGATAAAGGGCTCAAGTTTGCGGTGAAAAGGCGGCATTATCCCCCAGGATGACACCTCAGCAAGGACTGACCTGTGTAGGACTGATGAGTTCATTTCTCAACCAGTCCTGTAGGAATTAATCTACAGACGGACACCCACCTCAGGAACCCCTACGTGACTGACACCCCAGCGGGCACCGAGAACGCCGCCCAGATCCGCCGCACCACCCTTTACCTGACCCTGGCGCAAGTGCCAGCGGGCAAGGTCGTCACCTATGGCCAACTCGCCGAAATGGCCGGCCTGGGCCGCGCGGCGCGCTGGGTGGGAAGAACCCTCAGCCAATTGCCGAACGACACCAAGCTGCCTTGGCATCGGGTATTGGCGGCCGGTGGTCGGATCAGCCTGCCGGTGGGCAGCGCCTCGGGGGATGAACAACGCGCACGCCTGCGCATGGAAGGAATCAGTATCCTGAACAATCGTGTTGATATTCAGCGCCATGGCTGGCGCCCGGTAGAGCACAGCGGTTAGAGTGCGCGCTTTGTTTTCGCAATTTTTGAGGCAGACTCCAGCCCATGCCCCGTAAAACCTGGCGCGCCGCCCTCGCCGCCTATGCCAGTCCCTCGACGCTCGTGCTGTTGCTGCTTGGCTTCGCCGCCGGCTTGCCATACATGCTGGTGTTTTCCACGCTTTCAGTCTGGTTGCGCGAAGCCGGCGTGGCCCGCGAAACCATTGGCTACGCGAGCCTGATCGGCCTGGCGTATGCCTTTAAATGGGTCTGGTCGCCGCTGCTCGACCAATGGCGCCTGCCGTTGCTCGGCAAACTGGGGCGCCGTCGTTCATGGCTGGTGCTCTCCCAGGCGCTGGTCATTCTCGGCCTGATCGGCATGGGCTTCTGCGACCCACAGAAACACCTGTCCTGGTTGATCGCCATCGCCGTGATCGTGGCCTTCGCCTCTGCGACGCAGGACATCGCCGTCGACGCCTACCGCCTGGAGATCGCCGACGACACCCGCCAGGCCGCCCTCGCCGCCAGCTACATGTCCGGCTACCGCATCGCCGCGCTGCTGGCCACCGCCGGCGCCCTGTTCTTCGCCGAAGGCTTTGGCTCCACCGGTTTCAGCTACAAACACTCGGCCTGGGCCGGCACCTACCTGTTGTTCGGCGTGCTGATGGTCCCGGCGCTCCTCACGTCCCTGTTCATGCGCGAGCCACCGGTACCGCTGCGCACCCAGTTGCAGGCCGGGCGCTACACGTTTGTCCATCAGTTGGCGTCGGTATTCGTACTGATCGTGCTGCTGGTCTCCGTCCCGGCGATGTTCACCCAACTCTTCAACACCGACTTCGCCAGCGTGCTGTTCGAGGGCGTCAGCCTGCTCGACCTGCTGCTCGAAGACCGCGCCTTCCTGCGGGCCATCCTCTATACCCTCTTGACCGCCCTGTGCCTGTCGGCCATGGGCCGGCGCGGACTGGCGCCAGTGCTGACGCCGATCAACGATTTCATCCTGCGTTATCGCTGGCAGGCCCTGCTGCTGCTCGGATTGATCGCAACCTACCGGATGTCCGACACGGTCATGGGCGTCATGGCCAATGTGTTCTACATCGACCAGGGGTTCACCAAGGACCAGATCGCCAGCGTCAGCAAGATTTTCGGGCTGATCATGACCCTCGTCGGCGCCGGCATGGGCGGCTTGTTGATCGTGCGTTTCGGCATCCTGCCCATCCTGTTCATCGGCGGTGTCGCCTCGGCCGCCACCAACATCCTCTTCCTGATGCTCACCGACATGGGCGCCAACCTGCAGATGTTGATTGTCACCATTTCCCTGGACAACTTCAGCTCCGGCCTGGCCACTTCGGCGTTCGTCGCCTACCTGTCGAGCCTGACCAACCTGAAATTCTCCGCCACCCAGTACGCCTTGCTCAGCTCGATCATGCTGTTGCTGCCGCGTTTGATCGGTGGCTATTCAGGGGTGATGGTGGAAAAGTTCGGCTACCACAATTTCTTCCTGATCACCGCCCTGCTGGGCGTGCCGACCCTGTTGCTGATCGCCTTGCACTGGTTCCAGGAGAACCGTCGCCAGGACTCGGCACCCGCCGAGGAACCGGCGCCCACCCGCCCCGCGGAAGAGTCGTAGGAAACTTCAGAAAACACCGGGAAAACCGGTGTCCGCACCTGGCGACCGGCCACGCGCCTGTACGCCAGGGCATCTCGCCCGTACAATGCTCCGTCACTTCTCGTCATCAGCAACCGACAACGGCCAACCATGCGCACCAGTCAATTTTTGCTCGCCACACAAAAAGAAACGCCTTCCGATGCCGTCGTGATCAGCCATCAATTGATGCTGCGTGCCGGCATGATCCGCAAACTCGCCTCGGGCCTGTACACCTGGCTGCCGATGGGCCTGCGGGTCATGCGCAAGGTGGAAGCGATCGTTCGCGAAGAGATGGACGCCGCCGGCTCCCTGGAAGTGTTGATGCCGAGCACCCAGCCGGCCGAGCTGTGGCAGGAATCGGGGCGTTGGGAAGAATACGGCCCTGAGCTGCTGCGCATCAAAGACCGCCACGGTCGCGACTTCTGTGCAGGCCCGACCCACGAAGAAGTGATCACCGACCTGATGCGCAACGAGTTGAGCAGCTACAAGCAGCTGCCGATCAACCTGTATCAGATCCAGACCAAGTTCCGTGACGAGATCCGTCCACGCTTCGGCCTGATGCGCGGTCGCGAATTCATCATGAAGGATTCCTATTCCTTCCACGCCGACCTGGCCTCGCTGCAGGTCACCTATGACCGCATGCACCAGGCGTACTGCAACATCTTCACCCGCCTGGGCCTGAAATTCCGCCCGGTTGAAGCCGACAACGGTTCCATCGGCGGTGCCGGTTCCCACGAATTCCACGTGCTGGCCGAGTCCGGCGAAGACGACATCGTCTTCAGCAACGGCTCCGACTACGCCGCCAACATCGAGAAAGCCGAAGCCGTGCCACGGGAAACCTCCCGCGCCGCGCCAACTGAAGCGTTGCGCCTGGTGGACACGCCGAACGCCAAGACCATTGCCCAGTTGGTGGAAGGCTACGACCTGCCGATCGAGCGCACCATCAAGACCCTGATCGTACGGGCGGAAGAAGCCGGCAAGTTGATTGCCCTGATCGTCCGTGGCGACCACGAGCTGAATGAAATCAAGGCCGCCAACCAGCCAGGCGTTGCCAGCCCGCTGGTCATGGCCACCGACGCCGATCTGCGCGACGCCATCGGCGCCGGTGCCGGCTCCCTCGGCCCGTTGAACCTGCCACTGCCGATCATCATCGACCGTTCGGTGGAGTTGATGAGCGACTTCGCCATCGGCGCGAACATTGATGACAAGCACTACTTCGGCGTGAACTGGGAACGCGACCTCCCGGTTCCAACCGTCGCGGACCTGCGCAACGTCGTGGCCGGCGATCCAAGCCCGGACGGCAAGGGCACCCTGGAAATCAAGCGCGGCATCGAAGTCGGCCACATCTTCCAGCTGGGCGACAAGTACAGCAAGGCGATGAAATGCGAAGTGCTGGGCGAGAACGGCAAGCCGGTCACCCTGCAAATGGGCTGCTACGGCATCGGCGTTTCCCGCGTGGTGGCCGCCGCCATCGAGCAGAACAACGACGAGAAAGGCATCATCTGGAGCGACACGTTGGCGCCATTCCAGGTGGCCCTGGTGCCACTGCGCTACGAAACCGACCTGGTGCGCGAAGCCACCGACAAGCTCTACGCCGAACTGACGGCCGCCGGCTTCGAAGTGCTGCTGGACGACCGCGACAAGAAAACCAGCCCCGGCATCAAGTTCGCGGACATGGAACTGATTGGCATCCCCCATCGGATCGTCGTCAGTGACCGTGGCCTGGCCGAAGGCAACCTGGAATACAAGAGCCGCACCGAGGCCGAGCCGCAAGCGCTGCCGGTCGACGACGTGTTGTCGTTCCTCCAGGCCCGTATCCGCCGCTGATACCAGATAGAGACGTCATGTTCAAGCGAAACACCTTAGGCCTCGGTGGCGCCGCCCTGTGCGGCGCCCTGCTGGTCAGCGGCTGTGCCAACCAAATGTCGCAACGCAGCGAGCACGAAGAGCGGGTCGAGCGCAAATTGCTCGACCACAGCCTGCAGATCGATGTGGGCGAACCCAAGGTGCTCGACCTGCCGCAGCGTCGGGTGCGCATCAATGAGCAGAAGACCTTCGAAGTCACTGAGTTCGAGGTCACCCGCCATTATGATCGCTACACGCCGTACCAACCCTGGCGGGAGATCTATGAGATCCCCTTGGGCGCGGTGGCCGTCGTGGCCGGTGTCGGTGCGAACGTGGTCAATGTGTTCGCCCTCGGCAGCTTGCCGGACACGGCGACCCGTGACTGGATCAGCTACGGTTTCGCCGGGCTCAACCCGTTCATGAACGTCCCTTCCCATGGCCGCGCCCAGCAGAACCTGGCGGGCATCGACGAAGTCCAGCGCGACAAGCGCACGGAACACTCGAGCCTGCCCTGGAGCGAACGCCCGGTGGAGGTCAAGGCCGCCCGGCAGACCTTCGAACTGAGTACCGACCGTAACGGCGTGCTGCGCTTGAACCTGCTGGAAAGCCCGTTCGCCGAACAGGACCTGAGCCAGTTCGGCAAATTGCAGATCAGCGTGACGGATGCCCAGGACGAGGTTCACACCGACTCATCCCTGAGCATCAGCAGCACCTTGCGTAGCAAGCTGGTGGAAGCCCACGCGCTGATCTACGACGACTTGGAAGACGACGAGGTGAGCCAGTGGGTCCATCGGGTCAGGCGCCTGTCGGAGCTGGGACTTGAAGAGGAAGCCAGTGAACTGGAACAGAGCCTGATCGAACTGACGCGCAACGATCCGGAGCTGCAGACCGAGTTCATGAAAGCCTTGACCAAGGATGGCGGACGATTGGTGGCGGATCCGGGCGCTCACTGAGCCCAGTCTGGATGGGGCAATCTCTCTTGTGGCGAGGGAGCTTGCTCCCGCTGGGCTGCGCAGCAGCCCTGAAACCTGCCACCTCGGTATGTCAGATATGTTGAGTAGCAGTTTTGGGTCCGCTACGCGGCCCAGCGGGAGCAAGCTCCCTCGCCACAAGCGCAAAAGGCATGGCCTTCATCAGCCAAGCGACAGCCTCACCGCTCAAACAACTCCAACTGCTCAAACCCACCCCGCAAGTCTTCCAGCCGCACCCCGATCCCCAATAACCGCACCGGCTTGCCGCCCCGGTTGAACGCCTGGGTCAACAACAACTGGTAACTGCCCAAGTCACGCCCTGCCCCGGCCTGCTCCAGCGTGGTCTGGGTGAAGTCGTGGAACTTCACTTTGACGAACGGCTTGCCCGGTCGATAACTGCTGTCGATCCGGGCCATGCGCCCCCTGAGGGTTTCCATCAGCTCCGGCAGTTTGTCGAGGCAGCTCACCAGGTCGGGCAAGTCGACATCGTAGGTATTCTCCACGCTGATGGACTGCCGCCGGCTGTCGTTGTGCACCAGACGCTCATCGATCCCACGGGCCAGGCTCCAGAGCCGCTCACCGAAACTGCCGAATTCGCGCACCAGTGCCAACTTGTCCCATTCACGTAACTGCAGGCAATCGTTGATGCCGAGCCGGTTCAGCTTATCGGCAGTGACCTTGCCAACGCCGTGGAGCTTGCTGACCGGCAGGGCCGAGACAAAATCCTCGACCTGATCCGGGGTGATGACAAACAACCCGTTGGGCTTTTTCCAGTCACTGGCGATCTTGGCCAGGAACTTGTTCGGCGCGACGCCGGCGGACACAGTGATGTGCAATTGATTGGATACACGCCGGCGAATGTCCTGGGCGATGCGGGTGGCGCTGCCGCCGAAATGGTCGCTGGCGGAGACGTCCAGGTAGGCCTCGTCCAGGGACAGCGGCTCGATCAGGTCAGTGTAATCGCTGAAAATCGTATGAATTTCCTTCGACGCTTCCCGATAGGCCTCCATCCGCGGCTTGACGATGGTGAGGTCCGGACAGAGCTTCAAGGCGTGGCCGGAAGACATGGCCGAGCGCACGCCGTAGGCCCGCGCTTCGTAGTTGCAGGTGGCAATCACACCCCGCCGATCCGCCGAGCCACCCACAGCCAAGGGCTTGCCGGCCAGCCGCGGATCATCGCGCATCTCGATAGCGGCATAAAAACAGTCACAGTCGACATGGATGATTTTACGTTGCGTCATAGCAGAACAGGGTGTGCGACGAATCGGGCCACCAGTATCGCACCGGCACCTGTATATAGCACCAGTAGTTTGAAAGATCCTTCGTTGAGGCCCGAAAACGCCTACACAAATTTACTTCTTCAATCGCAATGAACCGCCCAATAGAGCGCCAACCCTTGCCAGGCTTGCGTCACAGCGTTGTCACAATGCCTTTTACAAGGCTAAGCGCTTGAAGCGGAACAGTTTTTTTGAACGCCTGGCTTGACAGCTGCTCGATCCTCTGTAGAATGCCGCCACACAGACGCGGGATGGAGCAGTCTGGTAGCTCGTCGGGCTCATAACCCGAAGGTCGTCGGTTCAAATCCGGCTCC
>NZ_JABWRA010000104.1:0-7547 GCF_014268705.1 Pseudomonas sp. SWRI179
CCTTACCCCATGCTGATGAAAACACGTCGATCAGCAAGGGCTGAGGTCAGGAAGAATGGACACCCGAAGAAGGTTAAGTAAGTGCCATTCATATCTGAGTGCTATCTATATGCAGAACGGAGACAGCATATGAACGCCCTTTATTCTCATTCCGACGCGTCCTCCAAACGCGAACACGACGGTTTCGAACGACGCCCGACAGGCTCGCGTGGCAGTCGGGCTCCCCGGGTCTTCGCCGCCGGTGATTTGAAGGTGTTATTGCTGGCGCTGATCGCCGAACAGCCGTGCCACGGCTACGACCTGATCCGCCGGATCGAGCACATGTTCGACGGCGCCTATAGCCCCAGCCCCGGCGTGATCTACCCGACCCTGACCTTCCTGGAAATGAACGCCATGATCATCTGCGGCGTCGACGATGGAAAAAAATGCTACAGCGTGACCGATGCCGGACGTCTATCCCTAGAGGACCAGGCCGAAGCGCTGAATGAGGTGCGTGCGCGCATCGAAATCAGCAAACGCACGTTGCGCGGCCATGACCGTCCAGCGGAAATCCATGAAGCGGTGTATAACCTGCGCCATGCCCTGCAAAAGCATCATGGCCGCTGGAGCCCGGAAGAAATCCGGCGGGTGCGCGACCTGCTCGACGCCACCGCCAAAGCCATCGTCGACGGCCCCGACCGTCCACCTGTCTCGGAGTCAAGCCAATGACCGAAGTCGATCCAAACACCATTCACCGTGTCAGCCACGACATCAAACGCCGTCGCCTGCAAGTGTTGCGGGTGGAAGACCTGACCCCACGCATGCGCCGCATCACCGTCGGCGGGCCGGAACTGGCCGGGTTCGCCAGCCTGGGTACGGACGATCATGTGAAATTGCTGTTCCCGCAGAACGCCGAGGAACACGCCGCCCTGGAAAACTTCAGCCCCAGCGCTGGTAAGACCCAGGGCGCGATGCCCCAGATGCGCGACTACACCCCGCGCCGCTATGACCTGGACACCCTGGAGATGGACATCGACTTCGTGCTCCACGGCGACGGCCCGGCCTCGACCTGGGCGGCCCAGGCGGCGCCCGGGCAATACCTCAACATCGCCGGGCCCCGGGGCTCGATGATCGTGCCGGACATCTTCGACAGCTACCTGCTGATCGGCGACGAAACCGCCCTGCCCGCCATCGCCCGCCGCCTCGAAGGGCTGGCGCCCAACCGGCGTGCGCTGGTGGTGGTGGAGGTGGAAAACGGCGCCGAGCAGCAAGTGCTCCAAAGCCCGGCGCAGGTGCACGTGATCTGGGTGCTGCGCGAGGGGCGCCAGGACAACCTGCTGCGCACCGTGCAACAGCTGGACATGCCCGGCGGCAAGCTGTACGCCTGGGTCGCGACCGAGAGCAAGGTGTCGCGGCAGATTCGCAAGGTGTTGCTGGAGGAGAAAGGGTTGGACCAGGATTTTGTGAAGGCGGTGGGGTATTGGAAACTGGATGGTAGTGAGGCAGATTGAGGGACGGGCGGTGCTGAAGTACCCTTCACTCACTGACTGAGCACAGCCTTTGTGGCGAGGGAGCTTGCTCCCGCTGGGCTGCGCAGCAGCCCCCCAAAAAACAGTCACCTCGATCTATCTGATCCACCGAGTTGTCAGGTTTTGGGTCTGCTTCGCAGCCCAGCGGGAGCAAGCTCCCTCGCCACAAGGGGCTTCGTTGCCCTTGAGGGTTTCACCGACATTCCATCCCCACCAGGTACCCCGCCCCATGCTTTTCCTGCTCGCCTACATCAGCAGCGTCGTGCTGATCAACTTCGCGTTTTCCGCCGCGCCGCACCTGGACATCATCTGGTCGGCCTGGGGCGGGCTGGTGTTTATCCTGCGGGACATGGTGCAGACCCGTTTCGGCCATGGCGCCATCGTGGCGATGCTGGCGGCGCTGGTGTTGTCCTATGTCACCTCGGATCCGACCATCGCCCTGGCCAGCGCCACGGCGTTCGCGGTGTCCGAATGCATCGACTGGCTGGTGTTCACGATCACCAAGCGCCCGCTCCATGACCGGTTGTGGATCAGTTCAGCCCTGAGCATTCCCCTGGATACATTCATTTTCTTCGGCCTGATCGATGCCCTGACGCCCGCCGTGGTGATCACCGCCCTGCTCTCGAAATTCGCCGGGGTCACCGCCGTCTGGCTGATCATGGCCTGGCGTCTGCGCAAACAGGCCGTCGCCGGCTGACGCGGTTCATGTAAAATGCCGCGCTTTCTCCCCACGGGAAGCTCGCCCGGCGCGCGCCCCGATGATCCGCTCCTGTTTGAGGACCTTCAGATGACCCGTATCGGAACCCCATTGTCGCCCACCGCGACCCGCGTTTTGTTGTGTGGCAGCGGCGAGCTGGGCAAGGAAGTGGTGATCGAACTGCAGCGCCTGGGCGTTGAAGTGATTGCCGTGGATCGCTACGCCAACGCGCCGGCCATGCAAGTGGCCCACCGCAGCCATGTGATCAACATGCTCGACGGCGCGGCCCTGCGTGCGGTGATCGAGGCCGAGAAACCGCATTTCATCGTGCCGGAAATCGAAGCCATCGCCACCGCCACCCTGGTGGAGCTGGAAGCCGAAGGTTTCACCGTGATCCCAACGGCTCGCGCCGCGCAGTTGACCATGAACCGTGAAGGCATCCGTCGCCTGGCCGCCGAAGAGCTGGGCCTGCCCACCTCGCCGTATTTTTTCGCCGACACCGTGGAGGACTACCGCAAGGCCGTCGAGACCCTGGGTTTCCCGTGCGTGGTCAAGCCGGTGATGAGTTCCTCGGGCAAGGGCCAGAGCCTGCTGCGCAGCGCTGATGACGTGCAGGAAGCCTGGGACTATGCCCAGGAAGGCGGCCGTGCCGGCAAGGGCCGGGTGATCATCGAAGGTTTTATCGACTTCGACTACGAAATCACCTTGCTCACCGTGCGTCACGTCGGCGGTACCACGTTCTGTGCACCGGTCGGCCACCGTCAGGAAAAAGGCGACTATCAGGAATCCTGGCAGCCCCAGGCCATGAGCCCGGTGGCGCTCGCCGAATCCGAGCGCGTCGCCAAGGCGGTGACCGAAGCCCTGGGTGGTCGCGGCCTGTTTGGCGTCGAGCTGTTCATCAAGGGTGACCAGGTGTGGTTCAGCGAAGTCTCGCCGCGCCCGCACGATACCGGCCTGGTGACGCTGATCTCCCAGGACCTGTCGCAGTTCGCCCTGCACGCCCGCGCGATCCTCGGCCTGCCGATCCCGTTGATCCGCCAGTTCGGCCCTTCGGCGTCGTCGGTGATTCTGGTGGAAGGTCAATCGACCCAGACCGCGTTTGCCAACCTCGGCGTGGCCCTGAGCGAACCGGACACCGCCCTGCGCTTGTTCGGCAAGCCGGAAGTCAACGGCCAGCGCCGCCTGGGCGTGGCCCTGGCCCGCGATGAATCCATCGAAGCCGCCCGCGCCAAGGCGACCCGGGCTTCCCAGGCGGTCAAGATCGAACTGTAAAACAGGCTGAGCACAACCCCAAGGCTGAGCACGATCCCCTGTGGCGAGGGAGCTTGCTCCCGCTGGATGCGTCAGCATCCCCTGCAGTGTGATGGCTGGCAAAGCAGGGGGCCGCTTCGCAGCCCAGCGGGAGCAAGCTCCCTCGCCACAAAAGCTAAAAAGCTAAAAAGCTAAAAAGCTAAAAAGTTCAGAAGCTCAAAAGTTCGGAAGCTCGGAGGCCTGCGTTCGCAGAGACTCCGCGCTGCTAAAAAAAGGCGACACCCGCCAGGGTGTCGCCTTTTTCATGGGCGCCGGTTGGGCTTAATCCGGCAGCTTGTAGGCAATCACATAATCACCCTGCTTGGTGCCCAGGGAACCATGACCACCCGCGACGACCAGCACGTATTGCTTGCCGTCCTTGCCGGTGTAGGTCATCGGCGTGGTCTGGGCGCCGGCGGGCAGGCGGCCTTCCCACAGCTGCTTGCCGTTCTTCACGTCGTAGGCACGCAGGTACTGGTCCAGCGTGCCGCTGAGGAACGCCAGGCCGCTGGCGGTGGTGAACGTGCCACCCAGGCTCGGGACGCCCATGCTCAGCGGGATCGGAACCGGCGAGCTGTCGCGCACGGTGCCGTTCTTGTGCCTCCACAGGGTCTTGTTGTTGGTCAGGTCCACGGCCGCGACATAACCCCACGCGGGCGCCTGGCACGGCAGGCCCATGGGCGAGAGCAGCGCTTCGAGGATCACGCCATAGGGCGCGCCCTTGTTCGGCTGCACGCCTTCGGTTTCGCTCTTGCGACCCGGGCCACCGGCCACTTCCGCCGCCGGCACCAGTTTCGACTTGAACGCCATGTAGCTCGGGTTGACGAACGCGATCTGGCGCACCGGGTCGACCGAAATGCCGCCCCAGTCGAACACGCCGAAGTTACCCGGATAGACGATCGAGCCTTGCAGCGACGGCGGCGTGAACATGCCGTCGTAACGCAAGGACTTGAAGTCGATCCGGCACAGCATCTGGTCGAACGGGGTCACGCCCCACATGTCGCGTTCCTGAAGGACCGGCGGCACGAAGTTCAGGTCGGACATCGGCTGGGTCGGCGAGGTGAAGTCGCCTTCCACCGCGCCTTGCGGCACCGGGATCTCCTTGATCGGCACGATCGGCTGGCCGTTGCTGCGGTCCAGCACGTAAATGCTGCCCTGCTTGGTCGATGCCAGGACGGCCGGTTTCACGCCATCGGCGGTCTTCAGGTCCATCAGGGTCGGTTGACCGCCGACGTCCATGTCCCACAGGTCGTGGTGGGTGAACTGGAAGTACCAGCGCACTTTGCCGGTGGCGATGTCCAGGGCGGTCAGGCCGGCGGCGTATTTCTCCGATTCCGGTGTGCGGAATCCACCGAACTGGTCGGGGGTCTGGTTGCCCATCGGCAGGTAGAGCATGCCGAGTTTTTCGTCGACGCTGAACATGGACCACATGTTCGGCGAGTTGCGGGTGTAGGTCTTGCCTTCGGCAATCGGCGTGGTGTCGTCGGGGTTGCCGCTGTCCCAGTTCCACACCAGCTTGCCGGTGTGCACGTCGTAGGCACGGATGACACCGCTTGGCTCGTCGGTGGAAACGTTATCGGTGACGTGACCGCCGATCACCACCAGGTTTTGGGTGACCGCCGGTGGCGAAGTGGAGTAGTAACCACCGGCCGTGAAACCGCCGATATTGGCGGTCAGGTCGACCTGGCCCTTGTCGCCGAAGTCTTCGCACATCTTGCCGGTGTCGGCATTGAGGGCGATCAGGCGGGTGTCGGCGGTCGGCAGGAAGATCCGTCGTGGGCACACGGTGCTGGCCGGCGTGGTGCTGGCGGCGCCGGTCGGGCTCTGCTCGGCGGAGGCGTAAACGGCGTCATCGTGGTAGGTCACGCCACGGCAGGTCATGTGGGCCCAACCCTTGAAGTTTTCCGCTTTTTGCGTGGAAAGCTTCGGATCGAAACGCCAGATTTCCTTGCCGGTCTCAGGCTCCAGGGCAATCACCTGGCTGTGAGGCGTGCACACGTAGAGCATGCCGTTGACCTTCAACGGGGTGTTTTCGGCGGTGGTTTCACCCGGGTCGTTCGGCCCTGGCAGGTCGCCGGTGCGATAAGACCAGGCTTCCTTCAACTTACTGACGTTCTCTGGGGTGATCTGCGCCAGCGGCGAATAGCGGTCGCCATGGGCACTGCGCCCGTAGGAGTTCCAGTCGCCGTCCGGCATGGCCGGTGCGGTGTTGGCCATGCCCGGCACGCTGTCGCGGTCCAGTTGGCCCTTGATCTCACCCGGGTTAGTGAACTGGCTGGCGAGCGCGGCGATACCGGCGATGACCACGGCGGCACCCAATGCGCGAGTGCCCATGGCCGAGGCATCGGCGGTCAACAGCGGGCGACGGAACCACGGCAGCAACATGACGATGCCCAAGGCAAACAGCATCGCCAGGCGCGGCACCAGTTGCCACCAATCCAGGCCCACTTCCCAGAGTGCCCACACGGTGCTGGCGAACAGCACCAGCGCGTACAAGCCCAAGGCAGCGCGACGGGCCATGATCAGCAGCACGCCGGTCAGCGCCAGGCCGATACCGGCCAGCAGGTAATACAGCGAGCCGCCGAGCGTGCTCAGCTTGATTCCTCCGGCCAGCAGGGCCAGGCCCATCAATAGAAGCAGAATGCCGAGCAAGCTCGGGAGCAGACGGCTTCGACTCAAAGCACCCTCAGTGCTCATAGTGTGATTCTCCGTGTCGTTTTGAGGAGTCCCGCGCAAGTAGTCACTTTAGATGACGATCTTGCGGGGGCATGGTTCAGTTGAAAAAAGGCAAATTCGGTTGCCGCGATCGCTTGTGGGAGCGGGCTTGCTCGCGAAAGCGGCGGATCAGTCAGCTCGGCGTTGAATGTAAAATGGCCTTCGCGAGCAAGCCCGCTCCCACAGGAATCAGTCTGAGATAGCGCTGTCTTTATAAAGTCAGAACATCGGGCATTTTTGATAATTCGATAGGAGTGAGCTATACGCAGAGGCTCTGGCACACCAGAAGAAGCGTTTCAGCAGGCGGCGCAAGGATAATGTCCAGTTACAAATAGAGAAAGCGCTTTTATTGACATGAATCATTTCGGATTCAGTAACAGTGCGCCTGGCCCAGGAGGCCACGACGAAGGCTATGCTTCCACCACAAGGGCACCTCGGCTAAGGTGCGCGGCTTTACCCTTTTTCGCGCGAAGGCCTCCAATGACCGAACCCAACAACAACCCGCTGCACGGCGTGACGCTGGAGCAGATCCTCAACGCCCTCGTGCAGCATTACGAATGGTCCGGCCTGGCTGAGCGCATCGATATCCGCTGCTTCAAGAGCGACCCGAGCATCAAGTCGAGCCTGACCTTCCTGCGCAAGACGCCTTGGGCGCGAGAGAAAGTCGAGCGCCTGTACATCAAGTTGATGCGCACCAAACGGCCGGTCTGAATAGCCGTGGGGATGGTCAGAGGTCCTCACCTCACCCTGCGGCAGCGCTTCGTGTCGGTGGCAGCGCTGCTGGCCTGGGCGGGGTTAAGCATCCAGCTGTATCTGATTCTGCTGGGCCGCTGGGAACTGGGCGCGAGCCTGCTGGGTGGGTTGGTGAGTTTCTTCAGCTTCTTTACAGTGCTGACGAACCTGTTGGTCGCGGTGGTGCTGACCTGGGAGCTGACCCCGCGCCCCTCCCCGGCCCGACGCTGGTTCCTCAGGCCCAGTGTACGCAGCGGCATCGCCGTGAGCATCGCCCTGGTCAGCCTGGCCTACAACCTGCTGCTGCGCCATCTGTGGCAGCCCGAGGGCTGGCAGTTCGTGGCCGATGAATTACTGCATGACGTGGTGCCGTTGCTGTACATCGCCTATTGGTGGCGGTGCGTGCCCAAAGGCAGCTTGCGATTGGGCCACGTTGGGTTGTGGATGATCTACCCCTTGGTCTATTTCGCCTATGCCCTGCTGCGCGGGGATTTGCTGGCGGCCTACCCCTACCCTTTCATCGACGTGGCGAGCCTGGGTTATCCACAGGTGTTCATCAATGCCGGGGGGATATTGGTGGGGTTTGTTGGGATTGCGCTGGGGGT
>NZ_JABWRA010000105.1:0-7020 GCF_014268705.1 Pseudomonas sp. SWRI179
GGCGGTGTGTCAGCCACATCAATGGCGACTGACCCGACGCCTTCGCGAGCAAGCCCGCTCCCACAGTTGTTTTGGGGTGTTCCCAGGATTTGTTGACACCACAAAACTGACAGGCATGGCGATAGCGCCTGGTGCTCCACGCAAAATACTTAACCCAGTAAAGTTTTTAAGGGGTATTTCATTCCAGCCCCACGGACCTGGCTGAATGCCCCGGTCCAGACGCTTGGCAAGAGGCAAAACGCCATGCCTCACTTGGCGAAATCAGGCACATAGGTGGCGCGTTCAGGTAACTAACTCGGGAGGGAAGGCGGGTAACGTGGCGCAACTTTTCACCGCAAGTGCGCACGTTCGCCCAGGGTGGATCAATACAAACCTGATGGTGCCGCTTCCAGGAGGGGCGGAAAAACCGAAACACCGATTGTTCCTGCGCGCGCCTCAATGTTCGATCACAAGAGAATAAGAAAATGACCAGCCCCAGCTTCAAGGATTCGAACGGCCATCTGGCACAGGGCTTCAAGCCTCGTCACGTCACCATGCTGTCCATTGCCGGGATCATCGGTGCGGGTCTGTTCGTGGGATCGGGTCATGCCATTGCCGCCGCCGGCCCGGCCGTCATGCTGGCCTATCTGTTTTCCGGGACGTTGGTGGTCCTGGTCATGCGCATGCTGGGTGAGATGGCGGTCGCCAATCCGGACACTGGCTCCTTCTCCACCTATGCCGACCAGGCCATCGGGCGCTGGGCCGGCTTCACCATCGGGTGGCTCTACTGGTGGTTCTGGGTGCTGGTGATTCCCATCGAAGCGTTGGCCGCCGGTCATGTGCTCAACCAATGGTTTCCCGCCGTCGATGCCTGGCTGTTCGCCTCGGTGTCGATCGTTTTGCTGGCGGTGACGAACCTGTTCAGCGTGTCGAAGTACGGTGAGTTCGAATTCTGGTTCGCCATGGCCAAGGTCGTGGCGATCATTGGTTTTATCTCCCTGGGTTTCGCAGTGCTGATGGGCTGGATTCCCGAGCGCGAAGCCAGCGGCCTGGGCCGGTTGATGGAGGAGCACGGCGGGTTCGCCCCCAACGGCCTGTCGGCGGTAGTGGGCGCGTTCATCACCATCATGTTCAGCTTCATCGGTACGGAGGCGGTGACCATCGCGGCGGCTGAATCCGACAACCCCGCGCAGAACATTGCCAAGGCCACCCGTTCGGTGATCTGGCGCATCGGTGTGTTCTACCTGCTGTCGATCTTCGTGGTCATTTCCGTGGTGCCGTGGAACGATCCACTCCTGGCTTCAGTGGGCTCCTACCAGCGGGCGCTTGAGTTGATGAACATTCCCCACGCCAAATTCCTGGTGGATGTGGTGGTGCTGATTGCCGTGGCCAGTTGCATGAACTCCTCGATCTACATCGCCTCGCGGATGCTGTATTCCCTGGGCCGTCGCGGCGATGCGCCAAAGGCCGTGAAGGTGACATCCTCGGCCGGTGTGCCACGGTCCGCGGTGATTGCCAGTACCGTGCTGGGCGCGGGTGTCACCTTGTTCAGCTACTTCATGCCCGCCGGCCTGTTCCAGTTCCTGCTCGCCAGCTCCGGTGCCATCGCCTTGCTGGTGTACCTGGTGATCGCCATCTCGCAACTGCGCATGCGCCGGATGCTGCAACGACAGAACATCGAGCTGCCTTTTCGCATGTGGTTGTTTCCCTGGTTGACCTGGTTGGTCATCGTGTTCATCTCGGCGGCGCTGGCGGTCATGATGATCTCGCCCGAGCACCGCAGCGAGGTGAGCACGACCCTGGGCCTGGCGCTGATCATTTCCTTTATCGGCCTGGCGACGTCGCGGCATCCACCCCAGCCCGAGAGCGTCGCTTCCCTCGGCTGATGCCTCATTTTTTACCCTGTTGACGCCACGTTACTGGCGTCAACAAACCCTCTTTTCAGCCCATTCAAGACGCAAAAACCTCAGTCTTGAAGCGCGGCCCTTCCGCCTGTCACCCACTTGCAAACCCAGCCCTGCGAACCGGCACTAACCCGCGGTCGCGTTGTCAGTAATTGGCGTCTGTGGGGATGAGGATCGTCCCTGTTATCGGCATATCAGCTGGATGGTTTTTCTCGAGCACTTTCGGGGAAAAGAGCTTTGCGATGGATTGCGTCCTGGACCGACCCTTTCTCTTGCAGGCGATTTTCCCATGGGGTTTCTACTCGATCCGCGTCATGACATCGATGCTGCCTTGCTGAGCTACCGCCGGGTGTTCTGGGCCCTGGCGCTGTTCAGTGGCGTGATAAATCTGCTGGTGTTGGTGCCGTCGCTGTACATGATGCAGGTCTACGACCGGGTCCTCACCAGCCGTAACGAAACCACCTTGTTCATGCTCACCTTGATGGCCCTGGGACTGTTCATGTTCAGTGCCCTGATCGAGTGGGTGCGCGGCGAGGTGATGATTCGCATGAGCGCGGGGCTGGACGATGCCTTGGGCGAGCGGGTTTTCGACGCCGCCTTCGCCCGCAGCCTGCGGGAACACAACGCTAACCCGGCGCAGGTGCTCACTGACCTGGCGACACTGCGGCAGTTGATCACCGGGCAGGGCCTGATCGCGCTGCTCGACGCGCCCTGGCTGCCGATCTTCCTGCTGGTGGCGTTCATCTTCCATCCCTGGTTCGGCGTGCTGACGCTGGTGCTCGCCCTGGTGCTGATCGGCTTGGCGCTGTGGGGCGAACTGGCGACACGTACGCGCCTGGGCGAAGCCAATCGCCTGGGGGTGCAGTCGTCAATCTATGTCAACAGCACGTTGCACAACGCTGAAGTCATCCAGGCCCTGGGCATGCTCGGGCCGTTGCGCCAGCGCTGGAGCCTGTTGCAGCAGCGCATCATTGCCGCCCAGGCCCATGCCAGCGACCGCGGTGCGCGCATCACCTCGGCGACGCGTTTCGTGCGGATTTCCGGACAATCCCTGGCCCTCGGGCTGGGGGCCTTGCTGGTACTGGAAGGCCAACTGTCGGCGGGCATGATGATTGCGATGTCGCTGTTGCTGGGGCGAGCCCTGGCGCCGGTGGAAATCGCCATCGGCTCGTGGAAGCAATTCAATTCCGGGCGCCAGAGCTACCAGCGCCTGAGCCAACTGTTGGCGCAGCACCCTCGTGATCGCTTGCGCATGCCATTGCCGCCGCCCACCGGGGCGGTGCGCCTGGAGCAGTTGTATGTCGGCCCGCCGGGGGCTTCGCAACCGATCCTGCGCGGGATCAATTTCAGCCTCGCCAAGGGCGACGTGCTGGCCGTGGTCGGGCCCAGTGCCAGTGGCAAATCGACCCTGGCCCGCGCCCTGGTCGGGGTCTGGCCGGCCATGGGCGGGTCGGTGCGCCTGGACGATGCCGAGATCAGCCAGTGGTCCCACGACGCCCTGGGCCCGCACCTCGGCTACCTGCCCCAGGACATCGAGTTGTTCGACGGCACGGTCGCCGACAACATCGCCCGTTTCGGTGAGCAGGACGCCGACCAGATCATCGCTGCCGGACGGCATGCCGGTATCCACGAAATGATCCTGCGGTTTCCCAAGGGCTACGACACGCCGCTGGGCCCCGGCGGGCTTGGCTTGTCCGGTGGGCAGAAACAACGCCTGGGCCTGGCGCGCGCGCTCTACGGAAGGCCCTCGCTGATCGTGCTCGATGAACCCAACTCCAATCTCGATGACGCCGGCGAGCTGGCGCTGGTCCAAGCCATCAGTGCCCTCAAGGCGGCCGGCAGCACTGTGGTCTTGATCACGCATCGGCCCAGTGTGCTGGCGGTGGTCGATCACATCCTCGTGTTGAAGGACGGGACTCAACAAGCGTTCGGCCCTCGGGACCGGGTGCTCAAGGCACTGATGCCGGGGCCGCGACCGGCCGCGGTCCGGGAGGCGGGCGGCGATGCGTGATCTGATCCCTGAGGCACAGACCTACAGCGAGCAGGGGCTGAGCGTGCGCGGCACCACGACACTACCCAGCGCTCGGACTGATGCCGGGAATGCGGCGCGTTATGGCGTGGGATTCCTGGTCCTGACGCTGGGCGGTTTCCTGCTCTGGGCCTGCCTGGCGCCACTCGACCAGGGAGTGGTGGGCAGCGGCACCGTGGTGGTGGCGGGGGAGCGCAAGGCGGTGCAGTCGTTGGTCGGCGGAGTGGTGGAAAAGCTGCTGGTGAGCGATGGCGACCGGGTTACCCAGGGGCAATTGCTCGTGCAGCTCAACACGGTGCAAGCGCAGTCGCAACTGGACGTGACCCTGGGCAAGCTGCTCAATGATCGCAGCATCGAGGCGCGCCTGATTGCCGAGCGCCTGGGCAGCGCCGAGATCCAATGGCCTGCGCAGCTGCTGGCGCGCGCCGACGAGCCACGAGTGAAGGCGGCCATGACCTTGCAGAGTCAGTTGTTCATCACACGTCGTGCGGAGCTGGGCAGCCGCTTGCAGATCATCGAGCACGAAGTCGCGGCGTTGCAGCAACAGTTGCTGGGCTACGAAGGCGTCAAGCGCAACTACGACGCGCAGATGCGTTTTCAGCAGCAGGAGCTTGAAGGCCTGCGTGACCTGGCCCGGGAAGGCTACGTTCCGCGCAACAAACTGTTCGAGGCCGAGCGCAACGCGGCCCAGTTGGCGGGGCAGATCGCCTCCGGCGTAGGGGATGTCGGCAGGACCCGCCAGGCGATCAACGAAAGCCGGCTCAAGGCCTTGCAGGCGCAGCAGGAATTTCGCCGCGATGCCGAGACGCAGCTCAGCGAGGTCTCGGCCGAGGCGGCCGGTTATGCCGATCAGATCCGGGCCTTGCAGTTCGAAGTCGACAACGGTGCGATCCGCGCACCGGTGGCCGGGCAGGTAATGGACGTGAGCATTCATACGGTCGGCGGCGTGGCGCAGGCTGGCCAGACCCTGATGCAAGTGGTGCCGCTGGATGCGCCGATGGCGATCACCGCCCGCTTCGAGCCTCTGATGGCCAACAAACTGCGCCCGGGCCTGCCGGTGCACGTGCATTTCACCGCGCTGCAACGGGTGGATACGCCGACGGTCACCGGCACCGTGACGACCGTATCGGCCGACCAACTGATCGACGAGCAGACGCACCTACCGTACTTCTCCGCCAAGGTCGAGATTCCCGCCGACACCGTGGCCGCGTTGCAAAGCGCCGGCCTGCTGGTGCGCCCCGGCATGCTCGCCGATGTCACGGTGGTGACGGGCGAACGCACCTTGATGAATTACCTGATGAAACCGTTGCGTGAACGCTTGCTGGCAGCCTTCAAGGAGGAATGAGCATGGTCGACCGTTGCCGCTCTTGCGTGCGTGTACTGCTAAGCCTGTGGACCGGTTGGGTGGTGCTCAGTCCTGTGTGGGCCGCGGAGAGTGGCTTGAGCCTCACCGCCGCCTACGATGCCTCGCGCCTCAACGATCCGACCGTGCAAGCGGCGGCCCACGCCTTTGAAGCCTCGCGGCACGAGGAGGACATCGGTCGCGGCGGCCTCTATCCGCAAGTCTCGCTGTCCTCGCGTTATGGCTACGGTGGGCGGACCGACGGCGGCGACGACAGCAGTTACGTCAACAGCAATGATTACCAGGCGAACAACGTCACCCTGGCGGCGCAACAACCGCTCTACGACAAGGCCCGCTGGGCGGCGTACCAAGAGGGCAAGGCGCGGGGAAAACTGGGCACCCAGGTGTTCGACGTGGCCGGCCAGACCTTGTATGACCGAGTGGCGAAGGGGTACTTCGAGGTCGCACGGGCCGAGAACGAGATCAAGCTGATCCAGCAGCAGAAGGCGGCGATCCAAGGCTTGGTCATCCAGAGTAAAAAGCTTTATGAGGGCGGCCAGGGGGCGATCACCGATATCGACGAAGCCCAGGCGCGGCTCGACCTGGTGCAGGCCCAGGAAGCCGAAGCCCAGGCCCGTCGCGTGGCGGCATTGCGGGCGTTGTCCGGGCGGGCCAGTGTGCCCATCGATGACATCCTGCCGATGCGCGAGGAACTGGCCGCCGGTAGCCCGATCCCGCCGGAGCAGGACTTGCCATACTGGACCGCGATTGCCCGCCAGGCCAGCCCCGAGCTGGCCGCTCGGCTGGCAGCGGTGAAAGTCGCCGAGGCCCAGGCCGACAGTCAGCGTGCTGGTCATTATCCGACGTTGTCATTGACCACTCAGTTGACCCGCCGTGAAACCCGTCAATACCAGGAACTCGACCCGCGCCAGGACACCTATTATGTGGGCGTGCAGTTGGACATTCCGCTGTACCGCGGCGGGGCGGTACGGGCCTCGGTGGCCAAGGCCGAAGCGCAACTGGCGGGTGCGCAGTCTGACTACGACGTGCAGCGCCAGCAGCTGGCCGAGGACATCGAGGCCGATTACCTGGGCGTCGTCGCCGGGTTCGCCAAGAGCAAGGCCATGCAGCGGGCGGTGGAGTCAAACCAGCGAGCGCTGACCTCGACGGAAAAAGGCTTCCAGGGCGGGGTGCGTTCCACGGTGGATATCCTTGACGCCCAGCAGCGACTGTTCCAGGCCCGCCGGGACCTGCTCAACACCAAGCTCGACATGCTGCAAAGCTATGTGAGCCTGCACACCCACACCGGCCAGATGAACCGCGCAGTGCTGGAGCAGGTGCAAAGCCTGTTCTAGACAAGCCTGGGTTCAAGTTTGCGCATCCCTGTGGTTGCCTGGATTTTCCTGGCACCACAAAACCCCTGTGGGAGCGAGCCTGCTCGCGAAAGCGGTGTGTCAGTCAGCATCCCTGTTGGATGTGCCGACGCCTTCGCGAGCAGGCTCGCTCCCACAGGTTTGATCTGCGGTTGCCCTGGGTTTTTCAGGCACAGCAGATCCCCTGTGGTTGACCTGGATTTTTCAGGCACAGCAGATCCCCTGTGGTTGACCTGGATTTTTCAGGCACAGCAGATCCCCTGTGGTTGACCTGGATTTTTCAGGCACAGCAGGGCCCCTGTGGTTGACCTGGATTTTCCTGGCATCACAAAGTCCCTGTGGGAGCGGGCTTGCTCGCGAAAGCGGTGTGTCAGTCAACATCCCTGTTGGATG
>NZ_JABWRA010000106.1:0-6220 GCF_014268705.1 Pseudomonas sp. SWRI179
TGCCGTTGTTGCGCAACTCGAAGTCGCCGCCGTTGAGGGCCAGGCCATCAGCGGTGATGTTGCCGTTGGCATCTTGGGTGGTCTTGCCATCAACATTAAGGAACACGTTGCCGCTGGTCGCCAGCCCTTCATTGATCGCCAGGTTGCCGTTGGTGCCGATGCTGACGTCGCCAGTGTTGTTCACCCCGGTGGTGGTCTTGACCACGTTGCCGTTGCCGTCGGTTTCGGTCAGCGTGCCGACCTTCAGATTGCCGGTGTTGTTGAAGGCGACCTTGCCCGCCTCGCTGGCGATGTCACCCACGATGTTGCCGTTGTTGCGCAACTCGAAGTCGCCGCCGTTAAGCGCCAGGCCATCGGCGGTGATGTTGCCCTTGGCGTTTTGGGTGGTCTTGCCATCGACATTGAGGAACACGTTGCCGCTGGTGGCCAGCCCTTCATTGATCGCCAGGTTGCCGTTGGTGCCGATGCTGACGTCACCAGTGTTGTTCACCCCGGTGGTGGTCTTGACCACGTTGCCGTTGCCGTCGGTTTCGGTCAGCGTGCCAACCTTGAGGTTGCCGGTGTTGTTGAACGCGACCTTGCCTGCCTTGCTGGCGATATCGCCCACGATGTTGCCGTTGTTGCGCAACTCGAAGTCGCCGCCGTTCAGCGCCAGGCCGTCAGCGGTGATGTTGCCGTTGGCATCTTGGGTGGTCTTGCCATCAACATTAAGGAACACGTTGCCGCTGGTGGCCAGCCCTTCGTTGATCGCCAGGTTGCCGTCGGTGCCGATGCTGACGTCGCCGGTGTTGTTCACGCCGGTGGTGGTCTTGATCACGTTGCCGTTGCCATCGGTTTCGGTCAGCGTGCCGACTTTCAGGTCGCCGGTGTTGTTGAACGCAACCTTGCCCGCCTCGCTGGCGATGTCACCCACGATGTTGCCGTTGTTGCGCAACTCGAAGTCGCCGCCGTTGAGGGCCAAGCCGTCAGCGGTGATGTTGCCGTTGCTGTCCTGAGAGGTCTTGCCATCGACATTGAGGAACACGTTGCCGGTGGTCGCCAGCCCTTCGTTGATCGCCAGGTTGCCGTTGGTGCCAATGCTGACGTCGCCGCTGTTGTTCACGCCGGTAATGGTCGTCTGCGTGCCGTCGGCATGGGTCGCGGTGAGCGAACCCACCTTGAGGTTCCCGCTGTTGTTGAACTGGACCTTGCCCGCCTCGCTGGCGATATCGCCGATCACGTTGCCGGTGTTGCCCAGCGCATAATTGCCGCCCAGCAGCACCAGGCCGCTGGCATCGAGCTTGGCCCCGGCATCGCCGGCCTGGGTGGTGTTGCCCGCCACTTCCAGGGTGATGATGTCGTCGGCACGGGTCTGGCCCTGATTGGCGTCATCCCGTGGACCATTTTCGATGGTGATGCCTTTCGCCAACGTCAGGTCGTGATCGGTTTTCAGGGTGACCGCCTCATCGGAGGTAATCCCCACGGTGCCGTCCACGACGCCCACCGTCAGGTTGCCGTTGCCGGCGAATACCAGGCTGCCGACATCGGCAGCGATCACGCCCACGTCATGTCCCTTGCCCAGGTTGAAATCACCTTCGCCGCGCAGGGCCAATTCGTCTGCGGTAATGGTTGCGCCCGTAGCCTGGGTCGCCCCTTGGCCCGCGTCGACGCTAAGGGACAATCCCTTGCCGGTGGTGCCGTCTTCGTCGGTGCCTTCAGGATCCTCGAGGGTCAGGTCGCCCAGCAGGTCCAGGACGCCACTGGCAACCAAAGCCAGATCGTCCTTGAGCGTCGCGCCTTCGTCATCAACGGTGATGTTGCGGGTCTTGTCGTTACCGATGACGACCTTGTCGAAGCCATCCTGGATATTCGCCAGGTCAGCGTCCGACAGCACCAACGGATCGTTAGGCCCGGTCACTTCCGGGTCATCGCTGCCGCCCAGGTGGATATCCAGGCCAGGGGTCTTCTGCTGCAGGGTGAGACTGCCGCCACCGGCAACGCTTGCGGCAAGATCGATTTCGTCGGCGGTCAGGCTCGTATTGCCCTGGGTGGCCAATGCCTGGCCGACCGTGAGCGTGTCAGCGATAAGGTTCAGGTCGCCGGTCTGGGTCATGCCGGCAACCGGCACGCCTTGCGGGTTGGCCGGGGTCTGGCTGTCGGGAATGGTCACGACGCCGGCGGTCAGGTCATCGACATCGGCAAAGCTCACCGTGCCGGTGTCGCTGGCGATCGTATTGACGTCGTTGGCGGCGTTGTCCAGATCATGAACGGCACCGTCACCCAGCAGCACCAGGCCATCGGCGACGAGGGCGCCGCCGGCGGTCTGGTCGATCTTGCCGCCATTGCTTTGCAACGCCAGGACCGGAGCCGGTTTGTTGTCGTCGTTGCCGGTGCCCGGTGCGTCCGCCACGGTCAACTGGTCATTGATGTGGATATTGCCGGTACCGGCATCGAGGATGAGGTTGTCGTTGATGCGGGTCGCTTCGATGATGCTGATGTCACCGGTCATGTCCGCGCCACCGATCTTGACCGAGGTGAAGCCATCGCCCAACGCGCCGATGTCGCTGCCGGTCAGTTCCAACGCACCGGGCGCATCGCCGGTGCTGCCGCCCACGGCAATGTCTTTGCTCGGGGTGTTGGTCTCAAGGGCAATCGAGCCATTGCCGGTGACGCTGCCGGCGCCGCCGTTGAAATTGATATCGTCGGCCTTGATGGCCAGGTTGTTGTCGGTGCTGTTGAGGCTGCCGTTGAAGGTGATGGAACTGCCTTGCAGGCCTTTGCTGCCCGAGGTATTGGTCTTGATGTTATCGACGTACAGCGAACCGCCGACCCGCTTGCCTGCGGTCTCGTCGAAACTGCCCGAGACGAACACGAATTTGTAGGTGCCGGCCTTGTCAGCCGTGGCCGTATGGCTTTTCCAATCCACCGTGCCGATACCGTTCCCCGTTTCGTTCAGGATGATCTGGTACTCGCCGGTGTTGACGTTCAGCAGATAGCCGAAGACATCGTAGGTATCGCCGCCCGCAACCGGTTTGTAATCGAAACTGACCGCTTCCCCTGCCGCCAGGGAAACCGTGCCCTCGCTGACGACCGAAGGACCACGCATGATGCAGCCGGCGGGGGCGTTCTGGCAGTTGGAGTTGTTCTCGGTACCCAGCAGCAGCGCAGCGCCGCCGTCCTTGCCCTGGCCAGCCGCGGCGACCGGGGTGAGGGGTTTGTAGTCCATGTCGCCCTGGTCGCCAGGCGAGACTATCGGGGTACCGCCGCCCGTAGGCGACGTGGTCGGCAACGTCGGGTCATCCGGCGAGACCACGCCGTCCACCACGGTGACGCCAGTGAAGAACTGGGCGATGGAGGTCTGCCACCCGACCAGGCCGTTTTCGAAGTCGGCGTTCAGGAACTGCGAGGTGCCCAGCTCGACGGCGCCGGTGTAGACCTGCTCGCCGGTGGTGAAGACTTTTGCGCCGTTGATAAAGGTCTTGCCGGCACCGCTGGTGGTCGCGTAAAGCGCGCCCAGCGCGCTGTTACCGCCGACCATGTCGCTGAAGATGATCGAGCCCGAACCTGCGTCCACGCGCAGTTCGCGGTTGTTGGCCACCGCATCGGAATCCACCACGCCGGCAAACACGACGTTGCCGCCGTTGCTCTTCAAGCTGACGTCGGTGTTGAGGGCGATCTTGCCGTTGAGGATCAAGGCCAGGCTGTTGCCATTGCCGGCGCCACTGGCGTCGATGTCGCCGTTGAGGAAAATATTGCCGAAGACGTAGCGGCCTGTTCCGCCGTCGTTGTGTCCGGATTGCAAGGTCAGCGTCCGGTCGCCGCTGATGCTCGTCGGGGTGTAGTCACCGTTCCAGTGGATGCTGTTGTCGGCCTTGATCGCGACATCGGTGCCGCCGGCCAGGGCCGTATCGATCGCGTTGAAGCCAACCGTGGCGTCTGTCCCATTGGCGCCGCCGGTCAACCCGCCGTTACCCGGCCCCACCGTGACGCTGTCCGGGTCGAGCAACCACAAGCCGCCCTTGCCGTTTTTGGCTGACGCATCGGCGGCTTTGCTCACCGCCAGTTTGGCGCCGCTGGTCTCGATCTTGCCGCCGTCGCCGCCCTTGGCGCCGCCGGTGGCTTTCAGCGTGCCGTCCACACGGGTCACGCTCCCCGGTTTCTTGACATCGGACCAGGCCACCACGGTACCGCCCTTGCCGTTGTCGGTTGCCGATGCGTCGAGCACGGCACCGGCGGCGACGGTGGTCTGGCTGGCCTGTTTGATCGCCAGGTCCTTGCCTTGCCAGCTACCGCCTACATAAATCTCGCCGCCACCCTTGGCGCCAGTAGCGTCGAGTTCGGCGCCGCCCTTGATCGCCACGCGGTCGCCGGTCACGACAATCTTGCCGCCCTTGGCGGTGTCGGAAGACACATCGATGCGTCCGGCGACTTGCACATCACCGTGGTCGCCCATCAGCGTGACCACGCCGTTTTCACCGATATCCAAGGAGCGGGCTTCGATCAGACCGGTGTTGTTGATGACGGTGCTCGCCAGGGTTTCCGCCGCACGGGCGGTCAGCAGGATTCTGCCGGCATCGGCACGAATGGCCCCGCCGTTTTCGATCAACGCCTGCAACGCGCCTTCTTGCACTTCCAGTTGCACCGGCCCGCCCAAGTCGAGGATCACGACACGGCCGGCGCCCAGCAGTACATTGCCTTGGTGGGCGGTGATGTTGCCGTCGTTGACGATTTTTGCCGCGATCAGGGCAATGGTGCCGCCTTGTGCCGCGTTGATGTTGCCCTGGTTGACCACCGATGCGGCGCTGTCGCCGCTGAAACGGTAGTTGCCGGCGAGGAAATCTTCTGTGGATAAGTTGAGCGTAGAGGCCACCAGGCCGCCGACATCAACCTGCGCGCCGGGGGTAAACAGTACGCCGTTGGGGTTGACCAGGAAGACTTGGCCGTTGGCTTTCAGTGCGCCCTGGATCACCGACACATCCGAGCCCAGTACGCGGTTCAGAGCGACGGAATTGGCGCCAGGCTGGAAGAATTGAACGGTGTTGCCTTTGCCGATGGAAAAGCTCTGCCAGTCAATGGCGAGCTTGTCGCTGCCCTGATGAATGGCCATGTTGTTGCCATTGTGCTGAACGCTGCCGCTACCCGCCACGATGTTGCCGCCGGAAGGCAACCCTCCCGCCGCAGCGACCGAGGCGAAGACGCCGCTGCCCACGCCGATGACGAGGCTGAGGGATGTGCGGCTTTTGTCTTTGCCATGGCTCTTGACCAACTCGGATGCCACCTGCCACGCGCCCATCACGGCATTCCAGACGACTCGGTACACTCTATTCATTTTTGTTCACTCATCCTTAATACGGCGGGTCGCGCCAGGCGGTTCGCTGTCGACAAATCAAATGGAAAAGCGCATCCGGACGGATTGCGGCTCGAAAATCCCACAGTGCTCCGCGCCATCATGTCGACGGCTTGCAGGGCGCGCTTTTGCTTGAGCGCCCAGGGCTTTTGATTGAAGGGATCCGATGAATCTTTTTTTAAGATGGGTGGGTGAAGAGCGGCGGATGGGCCCTGGCCGCCTCGTCGTGGGCGATCTATGCTGGGGCAATCCCACTTCGACAGGCGAACCCTGATGATCCAATGCAAACGCGCCTATGAAACCGCCAGCGCCGAGGATGGCGTAAGGGTTTTGGTGGACCGCTTGTGGCCGCGTAACTGTTCCAAGGACGCGTTGGTGATTGCTGAGTGGTTGCCGGAGGTTGGGCCTTCTCATGAGTTGCGCAAGGCATTCAAGGCGGGGGCGCTTTCATTTGCCGAGTTCAGCGTGGCCTATCGGCGTGAGCTGGCGGCGCGGCCGGAGCATTGGTGGAAGCTGGTGGATGTGGCGCGGGGTGGGACGCTGACGTTGGTGTATGCGGCCAAGTCGACGGTTGAAAACAATGCGGTTGTGTTGGCGCAGTGGCTGGAAGATGAGGTTACGACGCGGGCCGAGGGGAGTTCGTCGGTGTGTTATTTGTCGGAGTTTCCGGAGTTTTGAAATGGGCTTGCTGTAACCCGTGGCGAGGGAGCTTGCTCCCGCTCGGCTGCGCAGCAGTCGTAAAACCTGCCGACTGTTTTTTCTTGTAGTACCGAGTTGAATGGTTTGGGGCCGCTGCGCAGCCCAGCGGGAGCAAGCTCCCTCGCCACGGGTTATTGATTTGCCTAAGATCGGCGCAGAGCAATCACAAGGATGACCACCGTAATGCAATCGCCA
>NZ_JABWRA010000107.1:0-5698 GCF_014268705.1 Pseudomonas sp. SWRI179
GCACCTCCGGCTGGGCCTGAAGCAGGTCGAGCGTAAAGTCATAGGGCGCGGGCAAGTCCTTGGTCAAGGCATTGAGCGCATCGCTGTCGCGCTGCAATTGTTGGGTCAGGGTCTTGAAGCGCTGCTGTTGGGCTCGCAGCGCTCGCCTCAACCAGATGGGCAGCCTGGCCTGGATAAAATCGATATGGGTATCTTGAGTGGACATGATGGACCTCCGTCCTTGGGGTCGATTGAGCGTTCGAAATGCTAAGGTGCACTGAACTGAAGCGCCTGCGATGCTCGCGAAAACACGCGCTTTTTTAAACCATCCAACCGTTGCAAGGGGTTGCGAGGCGCGTAGGAACGTCACGCCGTGGCGAAGGAGGGGTTGTGGGATCGGCCCCCGCATCCCCATAGCGACCGGCCAAGCGCTTGTCCTCCAAGACCAGCGCTTGGCCAGGCCACGCCGATCAGGCGGCCATTCGCTCACACGCCTCGGCGCATGACCGGCAAGCTTTTGCACACGCCTGGCAGTGCGCCGGTTCGTGTTTGCCACACTCCTCGCCACACGCCCGGCAAATTGCCGCGCACACGTTGCACAGTTCGGCGGCGACGCTGCTGTCGCGTTTCATGAGCGTTGCCGCGAGCCGACATAGGTCGGCGCAGTCACGGTCCAGCTCGATGCACTTAGCCATCATCTGTACGCTCTGCTCACGCAGGCAGGCTGCGGCGCAGGTTTCACAGGCCATGGCGCAGGCGATGCATTCGGCTATGCATGCCTCGTAACGACTGTTCATGGGAATCTCCTGTTGCGAAGGTCGATTGGGGTTACCGCTCATGAAAACAGGGGCGGTATAAGGTCCGACTCGGCCGTCAATCCGGAGGTTTCGAGAGAAAAATTACAATTTTGTCAGCCGCTCAGACCACCAGCGTCAACCACGCCGACACCAGCAGCATCACCGCCATGACTCGATTGAACCGCCCCATCGCCACGGCGGAACGGCAGAAGCGCGCGGCTCCCCGGCCCAGGTAGGCCCAGACAGTCATGCAAGGGATCGAAATGGCGAAGAATGCCAGGGACAACCACAGAACCCGCACGGTACGGTCGGCCTCGGCCCCTGCGAAGACGCTGACCACCGCCAACGCCATCATCCAGGTTTTCGGGTTCACCAACTGCAACCCAGCCGCCCCGGCCAGACCCAAGCGTGGCCCCTCGACCGGACGGTCCGGGTCGATGACCTCGGCCGGTGCGCGGAAAATCTGCCAGGCCATCCAGCTCAACCAGGCGATGCCCGCCCATGAGAGCAGCGTCTGAATCGTGGCATGGCGCGCCAGCACGTCTCCTAATCCGGTGCCGACCAGAAGCACCAGCAAGGCCGCTGCCGCACAGGCACCGAGGATGATCGGCAAGGTGGTTACCAGGCCGAAGCGCGAGCTATGGCTCAGCACCAGGATATTGGTCGGGCCCGGGGTGATGGAGGCGACAAACGCGAACAAGGCAAACGGCAGTAACTGGTCCATGGAGCGACTTCTCGGTGAAGGATCGATCGCTTGATCATCCCCGCCAAGCTTTGGTCAGTCTGGAACAATTGAGCAGCGCTTGCGGTAGTCCGCCGGGCTCAGGCGATAGGCACGCTGGAACCAGCGGCCCAAGTGGCTTTGGTCGGCAAAGCCGAGCATGGCCGCCACCGCCACGGCGCTCTCGCCACCGGCCAGCAGGCGCCGGGCACGGGCCAGGCGCAACTGGATGAGATAAGCATGGGGCGCCAGGCCGAAAGCGGCCTTGAAGGCACGGGTCAAGCGGAAACGGTCCACGCCGGTGACCCGGGCCAGGTCATCCAGGCCGATGTCTTCGCTCAGGTGACTGTGCAGATAATCCCTGGCCTGCTGCGCCACCAATGGCAGCCGCGGATCCGGGTTGATCCGTGCCCGCCAGTGCAGGTGTTGGGTCAGGTTGGACAACAAGGTATCGAGGGCCGTCTGGCGCACGATGCGGATCTCTTGCTCGTGCAAGCTCTGGAAGGCCAACGCCGTGGCACTCGCCAACCGCGCATCGTCGGTCAGGGTGGCGGCGAATCCCAGTTGGGCGTTGTCCGGTGCCTCGTCGAACAACGAACGCAACTCGCGCTCCAGCCATTGAGGTTCTAGGTACAACGTGCGGTAGGTAAACCCGTGGTCATGGGGCGCATTACCGTCGTGCAGTTCACCGGGCTCAAGCAGAAACACCTTGCCCGGCGTGCTGTTGTGTTGCTGGCGACGGCAATGAAACTGTTGCACGCCCTGCTCGGTCACGCCCACCAGATACGTGTCATGCCAATGGGGATCATAGGCATGCCCCTCGAAATGCGCGCGCACGGTCTCGATACCGGACGTCGCGTCCTGCTTGAGATCGATCCAGTTGCGCGCCGTCATGCCCTGTCCCGTTTGGTGAATGTGCTCTTGGCAGATTAACTGCTGGAGAAGCGTGTGTCTGGAAGATTTGTGCAGGCCTGCGATCCCTGTGGGAGCCGAGCTTGCTCGCGATGGTGGTGGGCCTGCTTGCATCGATGCTGAATGTGCCGCCGCCTTCGCGAGCAGGCTCGCTCCCACATGGTTTTTTGGTCACTTAGAAGATCAGCGTCCACCGCCGATCCCTGTGGGAGCCGAGCTTGCTCGCGATGGCGGCGGGCCTGCTTGCATCGATGCTGAATGTGCTGCCGCCTTCGCGAGCAGGCTCGCTCCCACATGGTTTTTTGGTCGAATAGAAGATCAGCGTCCACCGCCGATCCCTGTGGGAGCCGAGCTTGCTCCACAGGGGAATTCCATAGCTTCATGACCGCTTCAAGCATCCGGCGTAATCACCGGCAACACGGTCTCAACCGCCAAACGAGCCAACTCCGCATCCTGCTCAGCCTTGACCCCAGACACGCCAATAGCCCCAATGCATTGGCCGTCATGACGAATGGCCACCCCGCCTTCAAGCATGCCCTGCAAGTGCGGAGCGCTGAGGAAAGCGTAACGACCACCGTTGATCATGTCCTCGAAAACCTTGCTGTCACGCCGCCCCATAGCGGCCGTACGCGCCTTTTCAGTGGCGATATAGGCCGATAACGGCGAGGCATCGTCCAGGCGCAACAGCCCGATGGGATGACCACCGTCGTCCACCACACACACCGACACCGCCCATTGACGCTGGTGAGCCAGCTCCTTGGCCGCCACCAGCAATTGCGCAACGTCCTGCTCAGTGAGTACCGCTTTGGTCTTCATGAATCACTCCGTGTTGTGCGACAGCAAGCCCGCGAGACAATCAAGCGCCCGCCCGGCAGGTCGAGGAATTTTCGTTCTGCGAACCATAGCGCACTTGCGGCAGTTCATTGAAGCCCGGTTGCTGGCGACCCGCTGCGCCTGACACGAGCCCCTACGCCCACTCCATTGGATCCACTAACACAACCAATCGTCCAAACCCCCAGCAAAATCATTGACAATCAAATTAGTTAAGAGAGTTAATGGATCCACAAACAAGAACAATCCGCCTGGAGATCCGTCATGTACCCCAAGAACGCCTGGTACGTTGCCTGCACCCCCGATGAAATCGCCGACAAACCCCTGGGTCGCCAGATCTGTGGTGAGAAGATGGTTTTTTACCGGGGGCACGAAGGCAAGGTCGCAGCCGTGGAAGACTTCTGCCCCCACCGCGGCGCCCCGCTTTCCTTGGGCTACGTCGAAAACGGCAATCTGGTGTGCGGCTATCACGGCTTGGTGATGGGCAGTGATGGCAAGACCGTCGAGATGCCGGGGCAACGGGTACGGGGATTCCCTTGCAACAAGACCTTTGCGGTGCAGGAACGCTACGGTTTCATTTGGGTCTGGCCCGGTGACCAGGCGCTGGCCGACCCGGCACAAATCCATCATCTGGAGTGGGCCGAAAGCGATGAATGGGCCTACGGTGGCGGCCTGTTCCATATCCAGTGCGACTACCGCCTGATGATCGACAACCTGATGGACCTGACCCACGAAACCTACGTCCACGCCTCGAGCATCGGCCAGAAGGAAATCGACGAAGCGCCGCCGGTAACCACCGTCGAGGGCGATGAAGTAGTCACCGCTCGCCATATGGAAAACATCATGGCCCCGCCGTTCTGGCGCATGGCCTTGCGCGGCAACAACCTGGCCGATGACGTGCCGGTGGATCGCTGGCAGATCTGCCGTTTCACCCCGCCCAGCCACGTACTGATCGAAGTGGGCGTGGCCCATGCCGGCAATGGCGGCTATCACGCTGCACCGCAATTCAAGGCGTCGAGCATCGTGGTGGATTTCATCACACCGGAAACCGAGACCTCGATTTGGTACTTCTGGGGCATGGCCCGGCATTTCCAGCCGCAGGATGAAGCCCTCACCGCGTCCATTCGCGAAGGCCAGGGCAAGATTTTCAGCGAAGACCTGGAAATGCTCGAACGCCAACAGCGCAACCTGCTGGACCATCCACAGCGCAACCTGCTCAAGCTCAACATCGATGCCGGTGGCGTGCAGTCCCGGCGGGTGCTGGAGCGCTGGATCGCACGGGAGCGCGAGGCTCAAGCCGGGTTGATCGCCAGCACTCATCAGCCGCAACTGGCGGAGCAACGGCCATGATCGAAGTCCAGGTCACGGCGCGACACAACGAAGCCCTCGATATTTACAGCTACGAGCTGAGCCGAATCGACGGCGAGCCATTGCCGGACTTCACCGCCGGTGCCCATATCGATGTGCACTTGCCCGGCGGGCTGATTCGCCAGTACTCACTGTGCAACCATCCCGAGGAACGGCATCGCTACCTCATCGGCGTGCTCAGGGACCCGGCGTCCCGCGGTGGTTCGCGCAGCTTGCACGAACAGATCCAGCCCGGCATGCGCTTGCACATCAGTGAACCGCGCAACCTGTTTTCGCTCGCTTCCCACGCCCGGCGCAGCCTGCTATTTGCCGGCGGCATCGGCATTACACCGATCCTGTGCATGGCCGAGCACCTGGCCCAGAGCGGCGCGGCGTTCGAGTTGCATTACTGCGCCCGTTCACGGGACCGTGCGGCCTTCGTCGAACGCCTGCGCCAGTCCCCTTACGCTGACCGGGTGTTCCTGCATTTCGATGAAGAACCCGAAACCCTGCTGGACGCCGCCAGGGTCCTGGCCGCCCCCGATAACGACCTGCACCTCTACGTCTGCGGACCCGGTGGTTTCATGCAGCACGTCCTCGACACCGCCAAGAGCCAGGGCTGGCAGGAAGACTGCCTGCACCGCGAATACTTCGCCGCCGCCCCCACCGACACCCGCGCCGATGGCAGCTTTTCGGTCAAGCTCGCCCGCAGTGGCCAGGTGTTCGACGTACCGGCGGACCGCAGCGTGGTGCAGGTGCTGGAGAGCCACGGCATCGAGATCCCGATCTCCTGTGAACAAGGCGTGTGCGGTACCTGCCTGACGCGGGTACTGGAAGGTGTGCCGGAACATCGGGACATGTTTCTGACCGAAGCTGAGCAGGCCTGCAACGACCAGTTCACCCCGTGCTGCTCCAGGTCGAAAACACCGGTGTTGGTCCTCGACCTCTAACATCCGAACAACACGGAACCCTGTGGTGAGCTTGCTCCACAGTGTTCACCGTGGATCAATCTGTGCCGTGATGGCTGGGAAAGCTTTTGTGGCGAGGGAGCTTGCTCCCGCTGGGGCGCGCAGCGGCCCCAAAAAAGCGATGAGCGCTGCGCACTCAAGCG
>NZ_JABWRA010000108.1:0-5600 GCF_014268705.1 Pseudomonas sp. SWRI179
CCCACACTACCATCGGCGATGCATCGTTTCACTGCTGAGTTCGGGATGGGATCAGGTGGTTCCAATGCTCTATGGTCGTCAAGAAATTCGGGTACTGAGTCGTGGCCTGTTGGCCTCGCTTCAGCAAATTGGGTATGTGATAGCGTCGGTGTTTTGTGAGATTCGAACTTTCGGTTCGTTTCGTCTTCACACACCGCAATCTGGCGCTCTTTCGAGTCAGCAAATTGCTTGGGTGTTATATGGTCAAGCCTCACGGGCAATTAGTACAGGTTAGCTCAACGCCTCACAGCGCTTACACACCCTGCCTATCAACGTCGTAGTCTTCGACGGCCCTTCAGGGGACTCAAGGTCCCAGTGAGATCTCATCTTGAGGCAAGTTTCCCGCTTAGATGCTTTCAGCGGTTATCTTTCCCGAACATAGCTACCCGGCAATGCCACTGGCGTGACAACCGGAACACCAGAGGTTCGTCCACTCCGGTCCTCTCGTACTAGGAGCAGCCCCTCTCAAATCTCAAACGTCCACGGCAGATAGGGACCGAACTGTCTCACGACGTTCTAAACCCAGCTCGCGTACCACTTTAAATGGCGAACAGCCATACCCTTGGGACCGGCTTCAGCCCCAGGATGTGATGAGCCGACATCGAGGTGCCAAACACCGCCGTCGATATGAACTCTTGGGCGGTATCAGCCTGTTATCCCCGGAGTACCTTTTATCCGTTGAGCGATGGCCCTTCCATACAGAACCACCGGATCACTAAGACCTACTTTCGTACCTGCTCGACGTGTCTGTCTCGCAGTCAAGCGCGCTTTTGCCTTTATACTCTACGACCGATTTCCGACCGGTCTGAGCGCACCTTCGTACTCCTCCGTTACTCTTTAGGAGGAGACCGCCCCAGTCAAACTACCCACCATACACTGTCCTCGATCCGGATAACGGACCTGAGTTAGAACCTCAAAGTTGCCAGGGTGGTATTTCAAGGATGGCTCCACGCAGACTGGCGTCCACGCTTCAAAGCCTCCCACCTATCCTACACAAGCAAATTCAAAGTCCAGTGCAAAGCTATAGTAAAGGTTCACGGGGTCTTTCCGTCTAGCCGCGGATACACTGCATCTTCACAGCGATTTCAATTTCACTGAGTCTCGGGTGGAGACAGCGCCGCCATCGTTACGCCATTCGTGCAGGTCGGAACTTACCCGACAAGGAATTTCGCTACCTTAGGACCGTTATAGTTACGGCCGCCGTTTACCGGGGCTTCGATCAAGAGCTTCGCGTTAGCTAACCCCATCAATTAACCTTCCGGCACCGGGCAGGCGTCACACCCTATACGTCCACTTTCGTGTTTGCAGAGTGCTGTGTTTTTAATAAACAGTCGCAGCGGCCTGGTATCTTCGACCGGCGTGGGCTTACGCAGCAAGTGCTTCACCCTCACCGGCGCACCTTCTCCCGAAGTTACGGTGCCATTTTGCCTAGTTCCTTCACCCGAGTTCTCTCAAGCGCCTTGGTATTCTCTACCCAACCACCTGTGTCGGTTTGGGGTACGGTTCCTGGTTACCTGAAGCTTAGAAGCTTTTCTTGGAAGCATGGCATCAACCACTTCGTCACCCAAAGGGTAACTCGTCATCAGCTCTCGGCCTTGGAATCCCGGATTTACCTAAGATTCCAGCCTACCACCTTAAACTTGGACAACCAACGCCAAGCTGGCCTAGCCTTCTCCGTCCCTCCATCGCAATAACCAGAAGTACAGGAATATTAACCTGTTTTCCATCGACTACGCTTTTCAGCCTCGCCTTAGGGACCGACTAACCCTGCGTCGATTAACGTTGCGCAGGAAACCTTGGTCTTTCGGCGTGGGTGTTTTTCACACCCATTGTCGTTACTCATGTCAGCATTCGCACTTCTGATACCTCCAGCAAGCTTCTCAACTCACCTTCACAGGCTTACAGAACGCTCCTCTACCGCATCACTTGCGTGATACCCGTAGCTTCGGTGTATGGTTTGAGCCCCGTTACATCTTCCGCGCAGGCCGACTCGACTAGTGAGCTATTACGCTTTCTTTAAAGGGTGGCTGCTTCTAAGCCAACCTCCTAGCTGTCTAAGCCTTCCCACATCGTTTCCCACTTAACCATAACTTTGGGACCTTAGCTGACGGTCTGGGTTGTTTCCCTTTTCACGACGGACGTTAGCACCCGCCGTGTGTCTCCCATGCTCGGCACTTGTAGGTATTCGGAGTTTGCATCGGTTTGGTAAGTCGGGATGACCCCCTAGCCGAAACAGTGCTCTACCCCCTACAGTGATACATGAGGCGCTACCTAAATAGCTTTCGAGGAGAACCAGCTATCTCCGAGCTTGATTAGCCTTTCACTCCGATCCACAGGTCATCCGCTAACTTTTCAACGGTAGTCGGTTCGGTCCTCCAGTTAGTGTTACCCAACCTTCAACCTGCCCATGGATAGATCGCCCGGTTTCGGGTCTATTCCCAGCGACTAGACGCCCTATTAAGACTCGCTTTCGCTACGCCTCCCCTATTCGGTTAAGCTCGCCACTGAAAATAAGTCGCTGACCCATTATACAAAAGGTACGCAGTCACCCAACAAAGTGGGCTCCCACTGCTTGTACGCATACGGTTTCAGGATCTATTTCACTCCCCTCTCCGGGGTTCTTTTCGCCTTTCCCTCACGGTACTAGTTCACTATCGGTCAGTCAGTAGTATTTAGCCTTGGAGGATGGTCCCCCCATATTCAGACAAAGTTTCTCGTGCTCCGTCCTACTCGATTTCACTTCTAAGATCCTTTCGCGTACAGGGCTATCACCCACTATGGCCGCACTTTCCAGAGCGTTCCGCTAAAATCAAAGAAGCTTAAGGGCTAGTCCCCGTTCGCTCGCCACTACTAAGGGAATCTCGGTTGATTTCTTTTCCTCAGGGTACTTAGATGTTTCAGTTCCCCTGGTTCGCCTCTTGCACCTATGTATTCAGTACAAGATAACCATCTTATGATGGCTGGGTTCCCCCATTCAGACATCTCCGGATCAAAGTCTGTTTGCCGACTCCCCGAAGCTTTTCGCAGGCTACCACGTCTTTCATCGCCTCTGACTGCCAAGGCATCCACCGTATGCGCTTCTTCACTTGACCATATAACCCCAAGCAATCTGGTTATACTGTGAAGACGACATTCGCCGAAAATTCGAATTTCTCAACTAAGAGAACTCACAAATTTTACCTTAGCCTGATCCGTTACCAGTGAAAGTAACGTCCAGTCTATCTTTCTATCACATACCCAAATTTTTAAAGAACGATCTAATCAAAAGACTAGAAATCAACATTCACCATCACCTTGATGGAATGCTCATTTCTAAGCTTTCAGAAGCAGTTTATGGTGGAGCCAAGCGGGATCGAACCGCTGACCTCCTGCGTGCAAGGCAGGCGCTCTCCCAGCTGAGCTATGGCCCCATAACAAAATTGGTGGGTCTGGGCAGATTCGAACTGCCGACCTCACCCTTATCAGGGGTGCGCTCTAACCAACTGAGCTACAGACCCAATTTCGAGCTTGTAACTGTTAGCTGTGAGCTATCAGCTTGGAGCTTAAAGCTGCTTCTATCGTCTTCTTCAATGAATCAAGCAATTCGTGTGGGAGCTCATGGAGCAGCTGCGGTCGTCGATTAAGGAGGTGATCCAGCCGCAGGTTCCCCTACGGCTACCTTGTTACGACTTCACCCCAGTCATGAATCACACCGTGGTAACCGTCCTCCCGAAGGTTAGACTAGCTACTTCTGGTGCAACCCACTCCCATGGTGTGACGGGCGGTGTGTACAAGGCCCGGGAACGTATTCACCGCGACATTCTGATTCGCGATTACTAGCGATTCCGACTTCACGCAGTCGAGTTGCAGACTGCGATCCGGACTACGATCGGTTTTGTGGGATTAGCTCCACCTCGCGGCTTGGCAACCCTCTGTACCGACCATTGTAGCACGTGTGTAGCCCAGGCCGTAAGGGCCATGATGACTTGACGTCATCCCCACCTTCCTCCGGTTTGTCACCGGCAGTCTCCTTAGAGTGCCCACCATAACGTGCTGGTAACTAAGGACAAGGGTTGCGCTCGTTACGGGACTTAACCCAACATCTCACGACACGAGCTGACGACAGCCATGCAGCACCTGTCTCAATGTTCCCGAAGGCACCAATCCATCTCTGGAAAGTTCATTGGATGTCAAGGCCTGGTAAGGTTCTTCGCGTTGCTTCGAATTAAACCACATGCTCCACCGCTTGTGCGGGCCCCCGTCAATTCATTTGAGTTTTAACCTTGCGGCCGTACTCCCCAGGCGGTCAACTTAATGCGTTAGCTGCGCCACTAAGAGCTCAAGGCTCCCAACGGCTAGTTGACATCGTTTACGGCGTGGACTACCAGGGTATCTAATCCTGTTTGCTCCCCACGCTTTCGCACCTCAGTGTCAGTATCAGTCCAGGTGGTCGCCTTCGCCACTGGTGTTCCTTCCTATATCTACGCATTTCACCGCTACACAGGAAATTCCACCACCCTCTACCATACTCTAGCTCGACAGTTTTGAATGCAGTTCCCAGGTTGAGCCCGGGGCTTTCACATCCAACTTAACGAACCACCTACGCGCGCTTTACGCCCAGTAATTCCGATTAACGCTTGCACCCTCTGTATTACCGCGGCTGCTGGCACAGAGTTAGCCGGTGCTTATTCTGTCGGTAACGTCAAAACACTAACGTATTAGGTTAATGCCCTTCCTCCCAACTTAAAGTGCTTTACAATCCGAAGACCTTCTTCACACACGCGGCATGGCTGGATCAGGCTTTCGCCCATTGTCCAATATTCCCCACTGCTGCCTCCCGTAGGAGTCTGGACCGTGTCTCAGTTCCAGTGTGACTGATCATCCTCTCAGACCAGTTACGGATCGTCGCCTTGGTGAGCCATTACCCCACCAACTAGCTAATCCGACCTAGGCTCATCTGATAGCGCAAGGCCCGAAGGTCCCCTGCTTTCTCCCGTAGGACGTATGCGGTATTAGCGTCCGTTTCCGAGCGTTATCCCCCACTACCAGGCAGATTCCTAGGCATTACTCACCCGTCCGCCGCTCTCAAGAGGTGCAAGCACCTCTCTACCGCTCGACTTGCATGTGTTAGGCCTGCCGCCAGCGTTCAATCTGAGCCATGATCAAACTCTTCAGTTCAAACATCTTTGGGTTTTGAGAAAACCCTAAACTTGGCTCAGCAATCGTTGGTTACATCTTTGATTTCTCGCGGAGTAACTTGTGATGCTGATAATCTGTTGACTAGCAGTCTGACTCCACAAGCACCCACACGAATTGCTTGATTCAGTTGTTAAAGAGCGGTTGGCTGAGTCTTTCGTCTCAACCGAGGCGCGCATTCTACAGCGCCCCGTGTATCTGTCAAGCGGTTATTTTAAGAAGTTTTCAAAGTTTCGCTTCGGAAACATCAACAACTTCAACCACTTGCGCTTCCGATCTCTCGTTAGCGGGAGGCGAATTCTACAGCGTTACTCGCTGCTGTCAACACCTCTTTTTCACCGCTTTCGACCGAGAAGATCGAACCGCCGATAGAGCCAAACATCACC
>NZ_JABWRA010000109.1:0-5379 GCF_014268705.1 Pseudomonas sp. SWRI179
AGCGGGAGCAAGCTCCCTCGCCACAAAAGCTTTCCCAGCCATCACGGTACAGATTGATCCGCGGTAAACACTGTGGGAACGAGCTTGCTCACGCATTAGTGCAAGCAGACCTACCGCCATCGCGAGCAAGCTCGGCTCCCACAGGATCGGCGGTGGACATTGATCTTATAAATGACCAAAACCTGTGTGGGAGCGAGCCTGCTCGCGAAGGCGTCCGCCCAGAAAACCCAAAACCCTCGCCACAGGTGCTGTGTACTGCCTGGAACGACGTGGCAGGCTAGATCAACCCCTTCTCATCATCATCGATCAACCGACTCAACCCGCCCAAGGCTTCACGGGCCTGGTTGCGATCCATCAACTTGGCCTGGGCCGCCGGTGGCAGATCGGTGACGCGGATGACGCCCTTGCTGGTCAGCACCTGGATCAAGTCATCGAGCACCCGAATCATTTCCAGGTCGCTTTGCTTGAGTTGCTTGAGGCTGTTTTCCACCGCCTGGTTGGCGAACCAGTCCTGGATCTCGTGGTTGTCGGCCGGCAAGGTCTCGGTGGCCTCGGCGTAGGCGGTGGCTTCTACGCGCACCAGCAGGCCTTGTGCATCGCGTTGCACATAAAACATCGGGCATCCCTCATGTATGAAGCGGCGTCATGCTGGGCAGCATAGGCCAACTTGGGGGGGAGTATGAACACTTATCCCGTGGCGAGGGAGCTTGCTCCCGCTTGAGTGCGCAGCAGCCCTAAAAAACAGGGGCGCTTCGCGCCCCAGCGGGAGCAAGCTCCCTAGCTACGGGTGTCAGCTTCAGCTGTTGTTGTGATCGATCTTGATGGTCGGGTCGCTGCCGGCGATCAGCGTGTTCAGGTTCATGTTCGACCAGTTGTTGCCCTCAAGCTTGATCGTCACGTCCGGCGTCGCCGCACCGTTGGCCGCATTGAACTGGCCGGTGGTGCTGACTTGCAGGGATGACACGCCATCGACCGTGCTGATTTTCAGGAAGTGGTCGATGGTGCTGCCGGTTTCGCCCTGCAACAGGTCCCGCAGGTCAATCCGGTCACCGTCGGCGACCTTGAAGTCCTTGATCACATCATTGCCGGTGTCGCCGGACTTCCAGACAAAGGTATCGCCCCCCAGGCCACCGATCAGGGTGTCATTGCCCTGGCCGCCGATCAGAGTGTCGTTACCCGTGCCACCCAACAGGATGTCGTTGCCCTTGCCACCGTTGAGCGTGTCGTTGCCGCCCTGGCCGAAGATGATGTCGTTGCCGGCGCCGCCCAGCAGGGTGTCGTTGCCATCGTGGGCACCGGACACATCGAACGCGGTGTAGTGCTCGGTGATGTACTGGTGCACATTGCTGGTGGTGACCTTGCTGGCGTCCACGCCGCTCTGTTTGGCGACGAAGGCCTGGATGGCCTGGTAGCCCTCACCCGCAACACCATTGAAGCTCACCAGGTCGCCGAACAGGATGTCGTTGCCTTCGCCTCCGTTGACCGTATCGGCACCCGGCAGGGTCGCTTCGGTGTGGCCGATGATGGAGTTGGCCAGGTTGCTCGGGTCGATGTTGGTTTGCGGCTTGCCATCCGAGTCGTAGGGGGCGAGATCGGACAGGGTGACGCCGTTGTTCAGGCCGATGGCTTCAACGTTACTCAGACCTTTGAGCAGCGTGAAGCTGGCCGCTGAGCCGTCTGCTGCCGAGGAGTCGCCCCACCAGCCGCCGGCCTGGTTGGAGAATTCGAACGTGCCATTACCCTCGGCATGCACCGTGCCGACGTAGTTTTCATTCCAATTCTTGCCGTTCTTGATGGACAGGTACATGTCCCCATTTTCTTCGATGATGAATTTGTGTGTGCTGTCGATCGTCTGGGTGTAGTACTTGCCAACGGTGTAGTTGGCCGCGCTCAGGACGTCGTCGAGCTTGACGGTGCCGTACAACACTGGGTTCGGCTGTTCGCCGGACTGGTAGCGCGTTGGCTCACCGTCGGTGATGAAATACGTCAGGTTCTTCGCCCCGGTATTGCTCAGGGCCTGGGTGCTGTTGAAGAAGTTTGCGGTGGTCTTGAACACGTCTTCATAGTTGGTATTGCCGCCGGACACCATCGAGTCGAGCACGTTCTTGAGCAGTGTCAGCGCGTTCGGATCGTTGAGGTTGACCGCAACGTTCTTGTTGACCTGGTTATCGAAGTCCGCCAGGAAAATGTTCACAGTCCCTGAGTTGCTGCCCAGGCTCTGCTTGAGAGTGTTGAACACTTGGGTCAACGAGTTCTTCGCGGCGGCGACGGACGAGTCGCTCATGCTGCCGGAGCTGTCGACCATGAAGGCGATGTTGTAGTTGACCCCTGGCACGACGGTCAGCCCACCGATGTCGGCGACCACGATGTCGTTGCCATCGGTCCCCGTGACATTGTCACTACCGGACGTGGCGGTGATTGCGTTGTAAGTGGCCGGATACACCGTGACGGGAATCTGCGCCGTGCTGACCGCCGAGCCGCCAAGGGCTTCGGTGGACGTCGAGGTTACGGTCAGGTTGAACTGGCCGTGGTAGTAGGTCGGTGGGGTCAGGGTGAGGCTGCCCAGGTTCCAGCCGGTGACCGAGGCTTCGCCGTTGCTGCCCACGGTCGCGGTATGGCCGGCGCCGTCGGTCAGTACGCTGCCTTCCGGAATGCCACCGATCTTCACGCTCAGGCTTTCGGAGCCGTCGGTGTCGGTCAGGGCGGTGGTGATCTTCGACAGGTGCACGCTGGTGCCTTCGGCGCCTTCGTTGAGCTTGAAGCCGTCGTAGTAGCCTTCGCCGTTGGTGCCGTGCAGGTCGGAGACGGTCACGCCGGCGTTCGCCAGGTCGGTCACACCGGTGTAGAGCGGCACGCCGGCATTGCTCAGGTCCACTGGCGTGCTGCCGTTGACCGACAGGTTCACGTCGTAGCTGCCCGGGCCGGTCTGGTTGTGGTGGTAGATGTCCAGGGTGTAGTAGCCGCTGGCGGTTGGCGTGAACGAACCGTTCAACTGACCGCCCGCACCCCACGTGGTTGCCGCGGCGGTCTTGCCGCCGATGGTCACCAGCAGGCTGTCATCGCCCGTGCCGCTGAAGGTGTAGGTCTTGCCGGCCTCGAGGAAAATCAGCCCTGAAGTTTTCGACGCGGTGCCCGGATTGACGTTGCCGTCGTTCTGAACGTTGCTCACATTGGTGCTGCTGTTCGGCGTGCCGGCGGCATCGATCACCGACTTGAGCGTGCCGGACGGCGCGCCGCTGCCATCGGTGCCCAGGCCCGACAGGCCGGTCCAGACTTCCTTGATCAAACCGGTGGAGGTCACGTTGTTGCCGGCCACGTTGAGGCTCGGTGCGTCGGCGACCGGCGTGATGTCGATCTTCACGGTGCCGGTATTGCCCAGCGTCTGGCCGTCGGTTGGCTGGAAGCTGATTTGCGCGTAGTCGGCCTTTTGATCGCCCACGCCGGCCGGGTTGCCGTTGGCACCGGATTCGTTGGCATCGGGGGTGAAGCGCAGCTTGCCAGCGTCGATGTCCGCCTTGGTGAAGGTCTGGTTGTCGGCCACGTCCTTCCAGGTTGCGCCGTCCAGGTACTGCAACTTGCCGTCACCCGGCAGCCCGGTGATTTTCACACCTTGGCTGGCGGCGGCGCTGTCCACGTCGCTGATGCCGAACGTCGACCAGCCGAGGACCAGTGAAGTGTCTTCGGTACCGGTCACCGCGCCACCGGTGGCTACGGGTGAGTCGTTGACCCCGACCACGTTCACGGTGGTGGTCGCCGTGTTGGAATAGCTCGTGCCGTCGGTCACCGTCACGGTGATGACGCGCGGTACGGTGCTCGGATCTTCGCTGTTGTTGATGAAGCTGATGTTCTTGATCTGCTGCATGTAGTCGGCCAGCGTTGCATTGCCTGTCAGCGTCAGGACGACTTTGCCGTCGGTGCTGTTGGCGTTGATGCTGATGCCGTTGACGCTATTGCCCAGGTTCAGATGATCGCCAGGCTGACGGTTGGTCAGCACGATGGTGGCGCCGGTCAGCATGGTGCTGTCCGGGTCGGTGATCTTCAGGTCGGTGTCGCCGATGGACACGCCCGGGCCGGTGGTGCCTTCGGTAAAGGTCACCTGGTAATCGGCACCGGTCTTGCCGCTGGAGTTGTTGGCGTCCAGGTCGAGTACCGGCGGTGCATCGTTGTCGATGATCGAGGTGCTGACGCTGCCATTGGTGCCGCTGACCGCCAGGTGCTCGAAGTTGCCACCGGTGGCCGAGTCGATCCTGACCACGAAGTTTTCGGTGCCTTCGGTGATCTTGTCATCCAGCGTCGCCACGTTGAAGGTCGCGCTGGTGGCGTTGGCCGGGATCTTCACGGTGTAGACACCGGTGAAGTCCGTGCCGTCGGCGGCGGTGCCGCTGTAGACGATCTTGAGCGTCACTTCGGTTTGCGCCGGGTTCGTCAGGCTGACGGTGTATGTCGCTGCTTGGCCTTCGGTGACCGATGTGCTGCCGGTGATGCTGACGCTGGTGTTGTCGACAGTGTCGCCCACGGCCGTCGACGCGCCGGTCTTATCGACTGCGATGGCTTCGAGGTTGCCCCCGGAGGCCGATTTGATCGTCTCGGAGATGGACGGCGCGCCGGTGTAGACATCGTTGCCAACGGCTACGTCCAAGATGCCCGAGCTTGCGCCAGCGGCGATGGTGATGGTCTTGCCGCTGTCGAGCGTGACTGTCACCGGACCGTTCTGTGCGGTGACGGGTTTGCCGTCAGGGCCGGTCAGGGTGGCGGTGTAGGTGATCGTGCCGTTTTCATTGACAGTCGGTGTGGCGGTCAACGTCACGGTGGTGGTGTCGTTGACGTCGCTGACCACGGTGCTGACTGGCGCGGTGTTTGGAGCGATGGCTTCGAGGTTGCCGCCGGATGCATCTTTGATCGACTCGGTGACGGTGGTTGGGCCTTGGTAGACGTCGTTTCCGACCGCGACATCCAACGCACCCGAGCTAGCGCCCGCTGCAATGGTGATGGTCTTGCCGCTTTCCAGCGTCACGGTGACCGGACCGTTTTGTGCCGTGACGGGTTTGCCGTCTGCACTGGTCAGGGTGGCGGTGTAGGTGATCGTACCGTTTTCGTTCACGGTTGGTGTGGCGGTCAACGTCACGGTGGTGGTGTCGTTGACATCGCTGACGACAGTGCTAACTGGTGCGGTGTTAGGCGCGATGGCTTCGAGGTTGCCACCGGATGCATCTTTGATCGACTCAGTGACGGTGGTCGGGCCTTGGTAGACGTCGTTGCCGACGGCTACATCCAACGCACCCGAGCTAGCGCCGGCAGCGATGGTGATGGTTTTGCCGCTTTCCAGCGTCACGGTCACCGGACCGTTTTGCGCGGTGACCGGCTTGCCGTCGGCACCGG